>JAVBYL010000042.1 GCA_030824035.1 Humidesulfovibrio sp. | reverse complement strand
CGCATAGCGTTCCGGCACCTGCACGGTGTAGCCGCCAGCCAGGTTGCGCACGCGGTGCGGCACGCGGCGGGCGCGCAGCACCAGGCTCCAAAGGTGAACCTGGTTGCGCGTGAGCCTGCCCGGGGCCGTGCCGTCCACCAGCGGGGGGATGTCTGGCCAGGGGGCGGAGAGGCGCGCGGAGCCCAGCGGGCTGGGCCTTGTCAGGCCGGGCCTGTTTGCGCCGAGGCTATCCGAACCGGACCTGTTCGCGCCGGGCCGCGAGGCCGTGCCTCGGCCGGGCTTGGGCGGATTGGCGGGGGGAGGTGTGTCTGGTGGCTCGGAGGTCATGGCCCATCCTAGCGGAGAAGACCCCGCGCCCGCCAGTGGAAAAGCGCGGCCTGCTGCTGGCTGGCGAAGAACCGCCCGCAATCCAAAGGGCTGCGCCTTGAGTAACTGGCTGCGGCCCAACGCAAAAAGGGCCGACACCCGAAGGTGTCGGCCCGGATGGGCAGGGAGGCGTAAAGCCTGTTCGGCTTAGCGCTTGGAGTACTGGAAGCGGGCGCGGGCGCCTTTCTGACCGTACTTCTTGCGCTCTTTCTTGCGGGCGTCACGGGTCAGGAACCCGGCCTTCTTGAGGGTGCCGCGCAGCTCGGGGTCGAGGGACAGCAGGGCGCGGGAAATGCCGTGGCGCACAGCCTGGGCCTGACCAGCCACGCCGCCGCCGGCGACGGTGACCTTGATGTCCAGCTTGTCGATGGTCTTGGTCAGCTTGAGGGCCTGCTGAACGATCATCTGCAAGGTTTTGCGGGGGAAATATTCCTCATACGGACGCTCGTTGATGAGGATGGTGCCAGTGCCCTGGAAGATGCGAGTGCGGGCGACAGCGTTTTTGCGCTTGCCGGTGCCGTAATTGAAATCCATCATGGAATGCTCCCTGATGATGTGGGTTAGATAGCCAGAGGCGCGGGCTTCTGGGCAGCGTGGGTGTGCTCGGGTCCGGGGAAGACCTTGAGCTTCTTGATGATCTGCCTGGAAAGACGGTTCTTGGGCATCATGCCGCGAACAGCCTGCATGATAACCAGTTCCGGATTCTTCTCAAGCATGACCTTCAAGGTCCGGGACTTGATGCCGCCGGGGTAAAGGCTGTGCTTGTAGTACATCTTCTGGTTCAGCTTATCGCCGGTGACCTTGATCTTCGAGGCGTTCACCACGACGATGAAGTCTCCGCCATCCATGTGGTGCGCGAAGCCGGGCTTGTGCTTGCCGCGCAGGTAATGGGCGATGACTGTGGCCATGCGGCCCAGGATCATGTCCGTGGCGTCGACCACGAACCATTCGTGCTTCAGGTCCGAGGGGACCGGGCTGTACGTATTCATGTGGGTCAGCTCCTTCTCAAAACTGGGAACAGGACTCTTACGAGCTTCGGGGTCGGCTGTCAATGGGAAATCCGTATTCTTTTTTCGCGGCGCTGGTCAAAACGCCCGGCCGGGCCTAGCCCGCCTTGGCCACCAGCTCTTTCAACTTGGCGATGGCGCGGTCGATTCCGGCAACATCCGTGCCGCCCGCCTGGGCCATGTCCGGCCTGCCGCCGCCGCTTCCGCCCACCTCGGCCGCAACATCCTTGATGAGGACCGGGGCGGTGAACTTGGCGTGCAGGTCTTTGCTGACGCTGATGAGCACCGTGACCTTGCCGTCGTCGGTGGGCGCGGCGATCATGGCCACGCCGGAGGGCAGCTTGCTCTTCAGCGCGTCCATCTGGTCGCGCAGGCTCTTGATGGAGGCCGCCTCGGCCTTCACGGCCAGCACCTTCACCCCGGCGATGTCCTCCACGGCCTCCATGCGGGCTCCGCCCTCGCCGCTGGCGAGCTTGGTCTGCAGGCGCTCCACGTCCTTTTGCAAGGTCTTCACCTGGGCGGCCATGGCCTTCACCCTGGTGGCGACCTCCTCGGGCCGGGCCTTGAGCGCGGTCTGCACCTCGCCCATCTCCTGGCGCAGGCCCTGGAGGTAGTTGAGCGCGTTCCAGCCGGTGGCGGCCTCGATGCGGCGGATGCCAGCGGCCACGCCGGTTTCGGAGAGCACCACGAAGCTGCCCGCCTGGCCGGTGTTGGTCAGGTGCGTGCCGCCGCACAGCTCCATGCTCACGCCAGGCACTTCCACCAGGCACACGGTGTCGGCGTACTTCTCGCCGAACAGCGCCATGGCGCCGCGCGCCACGGCCTCCTTCTGCGAGACGAACTCGCGGCCCACCGGAATGTCGTCGAGGATGGCGCGGTTGACGATCTGCTCAACCTTGGCGATCTCCTCGGCGGTCATGGCCGAGATGTGGGTGAAGTCGAAGCGCAGGCGCTCCGGGCCCACCAGGGAACCGGACTGCTTCACGTGGTCGCCCAGCACCTGGCGCAGGGCGGAGTGGAGCAGGTGGGTGGTGGTGTGGTTGCGCGAGCTGGCCATGCGCTTGCGCGGGTTCACGGAGAGGGTGGCCGTCTGGCCGGAGAGGATCTCGCCATCGTTGACGAAAATCTTGTGCACCGTGAGCTCCGCTGCGGGCTTCAGGCTTTCCAGCACGTCCGCGCCGCCGGTGGGGGTGTCCACCTCGCCGCTGTCGCCCTCCTGCCCGCCGGACTCGCCGTAGAACGGGGTGGCGGCGGCCACAAGCCAGCCCCCCTGGCCCTGCTCCAGCTTGTCCGTGGTGTTGCCCTCGCCGTCCAGCAGGGAAACGATCTTGCCCTCGGCCATCATGTCGGCGTAGCCGGAGAATTTGGTCTTGAGGCCAGACTCCAGCAGCGACTGGAACATGCTGGCCACGTCCTTTTCGCCGGAGCCCTTCCAGGCCTTCTTGGCCCGGGTCTTCTGCTCCTTCATGCAGGCCATGAAGGCGGGCTCGTCCACGCTGATGCCCTGCTTGCCGGCCACGTCGTTGACGATGTCGAGCGGGAAGCCGAAGGTGTCGTACAGCTTGAAGGCGAACTCGCCCTCGATCCTGTTCTTGCCCTCGCCAGCCAGGCGGGCGATTTCCTCCTCAAGGATGACCAGGCCCTTGTCCAGGGTCTGGGAGAAGCGCTCCTCCTCCTCCTTGATGACGCGGGCCATGAACTCCTGGTTGGACAAGAGCTCGGGGTAGGCGTCGCGCATCTGCGCCACAACCTGGCGGGCGGTCTCGTGCAGGAAGGGCTCGATGAGCCCGATGAGGCGGCCGAAGCGGAAGGCCCGGCGGATGAGGCGGCGCAGCACGTAGCCGCGGCCCTCGTTGCTGGGCAGGATCTGGTCGGTGATGAGGAAGGCGATGGACCGGCTGTGGTCGGCTATGACCTGCAGGGCGGTGTCGGTGTCCTTGTCCGCGTGGTACCTCACCTTGGCCTTCTCGGCCACAAAGTCGATGAGGGTGCGGAAGATGTCGGTTTCGAAGTTGGAGCGCTTGCCCTGCACAACGGCGGCGATGCGCTCCAGGCCCATGCCGGTGTCGATGCTGGGGCGGGGCAGCGCGGTGCGCGTGCCGTCGGCCGCCTGGTCGAACTGCATGAACACGAGGTTCCAGATCTCCAGGTAGCGGTCGCAGTCGCATTTGCCGATGCCGCAGTCCGGGCCGCAGGCCATGTCCGCGCCCTGGTCCACGTAGATTTCGGAGCAGGGGCCGCAGGGGCCGGTGTCGCCCATGGACCAGAAGTTGTCCTTTTCGCCCAGGCGGTAGATGCGCTCCGCCGGAACCCCGGCCACGCTCTGCCACAGCTCGCCCGCCTCGTCGTCGTCCTTATATATGGAGACGTAGAGCTTTTCCTTGGGCAGCTTCAGCTCGTCGGTGATGAAGCTCCAAGCCAGGCGGATGGCCTCGGGCTTGAAGTAGTCGCCGAAGGAGAAGTTGCCGAGCATTTCGAAGAAGGTGTGGTGGCGCGCGGTGCGGCCCACGTTCTCCAGGTCGTTGTGCTTGCCGCCCACGCGCAGGCACTTCTGCGAGGTGGTGGCGCGCACGTAGGGGCGCTTTTCCTGGCCCAGGAAGACCTTTTTGAACTGCACCATGCCCGCGTTGGTGAACAGCAGGCTGGGGTCGTCCTTGGGCACCAGGGTGGAGCTGTCCACCACGGTGTGGCCGTTCTGTTCAAAGAAGTTGAGAAAGCGGGTGCGGATTTCTGCGGCGTTCATGCGATTTGTGTTCTCCAAAGCAAGAGTGGGGCGCTGGTGCCGGGGCAGGACTTAGGCTTCTTCCTCGGCCAGCTCTGCGGCGGCCGGGATGAAGGCGGGCGGGGTGACGCCCAGGTGCTCCAGCAGCTTGTCCTCGATCTTTTGGCGCAGCTCGGCGTTCTCGATGAGCAGGGCGCGGACGTTCTCCTTGCCCTGGCCCAGGCGCTCGTTGCCGAAGGCGAACCAGGAACCGGACTGTTCGATGATCTTGTGCTCCACGCCCAGGTCGAGGATTTCGCCCTCGCGGCTCATGCCCGTGCCGTACAGGATGTCGACCAGGGCCTCGCGGAAGGGCGGGGCCACCTTGTTTTTGACGATCTTGATGCGCGTGCGGTTGCCGTAGGCTTCTTCCTTGTCTTTCAGGCTCTGGATGCGGCGGATGTCGATGCGGATGGAGGCGTAGAACTTGAGCGCGTTGCCGCCGGTGGTGGTCTCCGGGCTGCCGTAGCCGGTCATGCCGATCTTCATGCGGATCTGGTTGATGAAGACCACCACGGCGCGGGACTTGTGGATGGTGCCGGTGAGCTTGCGCAGGGCGTGGCTCATCAGGCGCGCCTGGCCGCCCACCTGGGTCTCGCCCATCTGGCCCTCAAGCTCGGCCTGGGGAATCAGCGCGGCAACGGAGTCGATGACCACGAGGTCCACCGCGCCGGAGCGCACCAGCAGGTCGGCTATTTCCAGGGCCTGCTCGCCGAAGTCCGGCTGGGAGATGAGCAGCTCCTCGGTCTTGACGCCCAGGCGACGGGCATAGGCCACGTCCAGGGCGTGCTCGGCGTCGATGAAGGCCGCCGTTCCGCCGCGCTTTTGGCACTCGGCCACCAGGTGCAGGGTCAGCGTGGTTTTGCCCGAGGATTCCGGGCCGTAAATTTCGGTAACGCGCCCCTTGGGGATGCCGCCCACGCCCAGGGCTATGTCCAGGCCGATGGAACCGGTGGGGATGACGGGGATGGCCTGGAGGGCCGCGCCGTCGTCCATGCGCATGATGGACCCTTTGCCGAACTTGCGCTCAATGGTGGTGAGCGCGGTGGCGAGCGCTTCCTGACGCAGTTCTTCCGGGCTGTTGCTGGGCTTCTTGGCCATGAGTCGGACCTCCGGGGTGCCGCCCCTGGGGGCGAAAGTGTGGCGCTCAAAAGTTTGGCGCCCAAAAGTGTGCGCTTAAAAGTGTGCGCTTTGGTGCGCAACGGATGCCGTTACCAGAACATGCGGCGCAGGGCAACCAAGCATGGGGATGCCGCGCCGGCGGGGGGAGGGCTTTCGGCCCCTTCCCTTCCAGATATTTATCCCATCATATTGGGCTCCAAGGGGCAACGCCCTTGGCTGTCGCAGCAGGTCGGCTGGGAGGCCCGGCCTGCCCTAAGCCGATGACATTTCGC
Source organism: Humidesulfovibrio sp. (assembly GCA_030824035.1). Lineage (GTDB taxonomy): Bacteria > Desulfobacterota > Desulfovibrionia > Desulfovibrionales > Desulfovibrionaceae > Humidesulfovibrio. Next base: position 7,391 of record JAVBYL010000042.1, on the reverse strand, counting down.
TGGATGCGGGGCTCGCGGCCACAGGTGCGGCGGCCTAGTCCTCGGCGCTGGTGTCCCGCACGGCGCAGGTCTGGCCCTTGGCGGCTTCCTCGGCGCGCAGGGCGCGGCGCAGCACCTTGCCCACCATGGTTTTGGGCAGGCTTTCGCGGAACTCCACCTGCCGGGGGACCTTGTAGCCCGCCAGCTTGTTGCGGCAAAAGGCGATGATCTCGGCCTTGGTGGGTTTTTCGCCCGGCTTGGCCACAATGAACACCTTCACCACCTCGCCGCGCGCGTCGCAGGGGATGCCCACGGCCACGGCCTCCTGCACCTTGGGGTGCTGGTGCAGAATCTCGTCGATCTCGCGCGGGTAGATGTTGTACCCGGCGCTGATGATGAGGTCCTTCTTGCGGTCCACGATGAAGAAGTAGCCGTCCTCGTCCATGTAGGCGATGTCGCCGGTGTAGAGCCAGCCGTTGCGCAGCACGTCGGCGGTCTCGTCGGGCTTTTGGTAGTACCCGGCCATGATCTGCGGGCCGCGCACCACAAGCTCGCCCAGCTTGCCGGGGCCAAGGTGGGGGCCGCCCAGGTCCATATCCACTATCTTGGCGTCCGTGCCGGGCACGGGCAGGCCGATGGACCCGTTCTTGAACACGCCGCCCAGGGGATTGATGTGCGTTACCGGGCTGGCCTCGGAAAGTCCGTAGCCCTCGCAAATTTCCGCGCCGGTGGCCTTCTTGAACATCTCCAGCCACTCCACGGGCATGGGCGCGGAGCCGGACACGCAGTATTTGATGGAGGAGAGGTCGTAGGTGCCGACGTTTTTTTGCTGCATGAGCGAAATGTACACCGAGGGCGCGCCGGGGAACACCGTGGGGCGCTCCTTGTGGATGGTCTTCAGCACATCGCCGGGCATGAACCGCGGGAAGGGAATCTGGGTGGCCCCCAGGGCGGTGCACAGGTTCAGGCACACGGTGAGGCCGTAAATGTGGAAGTACGGCAGCACGCCCAGGAACAGCTCGCGCTCCGCGCCCATGCCCGGCAGCATGGCCGTGCACTGCATCACGTTGGAACACAGGTTGGCGTGGGTTATCATGCAGCCCTTGGCCAGGCCGGTGGTGCCGCCGGTGTACTGCAAGAGCGCCAGGTCCTTTTCGGGGATGAGCCCCTTGGCCGTGTAGGTGGATATGCCGCTGGTCAGCGTACTCCAGGGCATCACGCGGGTGGTGTCGAAGGCCACCCGGCCGCTTTGCCCCTCGCGCCAGGAGCGAAGCTTGTACAGCAGGTTTAGGGGGAAGCGCAGGCCATCGGCAATGCTGGTGACGAAATATTTCTCGATGTTCAGCTGGGAGCGCAGGGCCTCTATCTTGGGCCACAGCAGGTCCAGGGTGATGAGGAACCGCGCGCCGGAGTCGCGGAACTGGTGGACGATCTCCGTCTCCATGTACAGCGGGTTGGTGAACACCACGGTGCCGCCCGCGCGCAGCACGCCCCAATAGGCGATGATGGTCTGCGGGGTGTTGGGCATCATGAGCGCGACACGCTCCCCGCGCCGGAGCCCCTGCTTGCGCAGGTTCGCGGCAACGATGCCCGAGAGCCGTTTCAGCCGGGCGTAGGTTATCGTCCAGTTCTGGAACGTGACGGCGGGCCTGTTCGGCCAGCGCTTGGCGCTCTCGTCCAGGATCTCAAAGACGGGTCTCGTGACTATGGTGGGAGAAGCGGGAACGTCCTGGGCGTAATGCTTTAGCCAGGGGCGGTCAATGTCAGGCATGGGCCAACCTCGTGGAGATTCAGGGCGCTTAAAACGCCGTGAACTATAGGGCCGGGTGGGGGGTGTGGCAAGGGGAAATGCGCTTTGCCCGGCGTTGGCATCCTGACGCCCGGAACCGCCCACGCCGAAGGGGCAAGGAGCGGTTTTTGCCGATCGTTCATTACATCGGTAAATGATCTTGCTATTTCAGGCGGCTTGAGGGCCTGCCCCGCAGCTGGTGCGTAAAAATGCGCCAAGTATTGACATCCCAGGGCTTGTGGGGCAAAATGAAAAAGAATATCGGCAAACGTCAGCAAATGCTGATCGTTGACTTTGTGAATGGTCGGCTAGGTTTTGGCGCACGAATTGCATTGGTCCGTCCAGCTCCGCGCGGCAACCTTTGCCCCAGCCCCGGAGCAGCGCCCAAAAGGCGCAAAACGCGGTGTTGGGTGGGGCGTAATCAGCAACCAAACGAACGAACATGCTGCTCGCTGACGGAAAATTCATCAAGCCCAGCAAGGAAACCAGGGTGCTCGCCATCCTCGACTCCTTGTCTCAGGACTCCGCCCTTTCCCAGTTCGAGCTGGGCAGGCGGCTCAAGCTCAGCGGCGCCATGGTCAACCAGTACCTACGGCAGTTGCAGGAGCGCAACCTCATCGAATTTCGGCCGGTAAACGGCAAGAGCTACCGCTACGTGCTGACCAGCGGCGGGGAACAAAGCCGCCGGGAGATGTTTTCGGACTACTCCAGCGAGACCATCCGCCTGTATACCAACATCAAGGACCTCATCCTCTCCAAGCTGCGCTCCCTGGAGGCGCGCGGCCACAAGAGGATCACCCTGTTCGGCGCCTCGGAAACCTGCGAGGTGGTGCTTTCCGCACTGCGCGACACGGCCTTCCAGGTCGTCGCCATGGTCGACAACGACCCTGAGAAGCACGGGACGCTGTTCCACGGCCATGTCATTTCCTCGCCGCTCGTTCTGGAGCACGTGGACTGCCAGTCCGTGATCATCACCTCCTTTGGCCGACAGGATGAAATTCACCAGCAACTGCAGTCCGTCTCCCAGAGGAGAGGACTCGAAATCGTGAGGCTGTGAGCATGGCGAACGTCCACTCCATCACCCTGCGCTCCGGCAGATGCATCGGCCAGGGTCATCCGTGCTTCATCGTGGCCGAGGTGGGCAACAACCACCAGGGCAGCATGGACAACGCGCGGCGCATGATCCACGAGGCCGCCAAGGCCGGCGCGGACGCCGTGAAGTTCCAAAAGCGGCACCTGGAAAGCCTGCTGACCCGCGCCGGACGCGAGGCCCCCTACACCGGGCCCAACAGCTTCGGCCCCACCTACGGTGAGCATCGCCTGGCCCTGGAGCTTTCCGCGGCCGACATGGCCGAGCTGAAGGCCCTCACCGAGTCCCTGGGCATGGTCTTCTTCGCCTCCGCCTGGGACGACGTGAGCCTCACCGAAATGCTGGAGCTGGATGTGGAGCTCATGAAGGTCTGTTCCGCCGACCTTGTGAACTTGCCGCTTCTGCGCCGCGTGGCCGCCTCCCGCCTGCCGGTCATCCTCTCCACGGGCATGAGCACCCTGGAGGAGATCGACGCCGCTGTGTCGCTGGTGCGCTCCCTGCACGACGAGGTCGTCATTCTGCACTGCAACAGTTCCTACCCCTGCGCCGAGGAACAGATCGGCCTGCCCGTGATGGAGACCCTGCGCGAGCGTTACGGTGTTCCCATCGGCTACTCCGGCCACGAGCGCGGCCTGGCCCCCTCCGTGGCCGCCGCGGCCCTGGGCGCCTGCGTCATCGAGCGCCACTTCACCCTCGACAAAACCCAGGTGGGCACCGACCACAAGGCCTCCCTGGAACCGGCGGAGCTGGCCTCCCTGGTGGCCATGGTGCGCGAGGTGGAAGCCTGCATGATCGTCAAGGGCAAGATAGTGTTCCCCGAGGAGCAGGCCGCCGCCAAGAAGCTGCGCAAGGGCATGGTCTTTTCGCGCGAGCTGCCCGCCGGGCACGTCATCACCCCCGCCGACCTCACCACCCGCAGCCCGCTGGACGGCATTTCCCCCGTGCACTGGGACGAGGTTCTGGGCGCGGCCCTGCGCCGCCCGGTGAAGCACGAGGAGCCCCTGCAATGGGACACCCTGCTTTTGCCCAGCGCCGGCTTGTCCGCCGCTTCTTCGTCCAAATAGTTGATTGAAGGCTCGATACTCGTGTAAGCAAGGATATTGGCATCAGCCACGGCGCGCCGGAATGGCCCGGCCAGGCCGGGGCTGATGCACAGGGGAGCCATGAACCAGACCAATATCCTGCTGGAAACGGGCACCAACGAGCTGGAGCTCATCGAGCTCTTCATCACCGAGCCGGGGCAGGACGGCGCGCCGGAGAACGCCTACTACGGCGTGAATGTGGCCAAGGTGCTCGAGATCATCGAGGCCCCGGCCCACCTGGAGCCCTCGCCCTCGGCCATGCACGAAAGCTTTCTCGGGGTCATTCCCCTGCGCGACATGGTGCTGCCCGTGGTGGACCTGGCCCTGTGGCTCGGCGTTACTCGCGTGCCCTCGGAGCATCAGCCCATCATCGTCACGGAGTTCAACGGCGTCAAAACCGGCTTCCTGGTTTCCGGCGTCACCATGATCCACCGGGTCAACTGGACCGAGGTGGAGCCCCCCAGCCGCTACCTTTCCGAAATGCCGGGCAACAGCATCACCGGCACCGTGCGCCTGGGCGAGCACTTCGCCCTCCTGCTGGACCTGGAGCGCGCCCTGGTGGAGCTTGGGGCCGTCAGCACCGAGTCGCACGAGCAAACCGTTCCCGTTTCCACCGACGCGCCCATGCGCGTGCTGCTGGTGGACGACTCGACCTCGGTGCGCTTTCTGCTCAAGCGGAATTTTGAAAGCGCCGGGTTCGTGGTGGATGTGAAGAACAACGGCGAGGAGGCCTGGGACGCCCTGGCGGCCCTGAAGGCCGAGGCGGCCAAGGGCCAGACGCCCATCACCGGGCTGCTGGACGCCGTGGTTTCGGATGTGGAGATGCCGCGCATGGACGGCTACACCCTCACCCGGCGCATCAAGGAAGACCCGGTGCTCAAGGCCCTGCCGGTCATCCTGTTCTCCTCGCTCATTTCCCAGGGGCTGCTGCACAAGGGGCAGAGCGTCGGGGCGGATGCGCAGATCACCAAGCCGGAGTTCGGCGGGCTGACCACCCAGGTGCGCGGCATCATCGAGCAGCGCCGGGGCGCATAGTCGCGGTTCCGCCTTTTCCACCTTACTGCCACGAGGGCCGGAGCTTGTGCTTCGGCCTTTGTTTTGGCGGCACGTAAAAAGGCCCGCCTCGGACAAACCGGGGCGGGCCTTGCGCAAAACGGGGGAGAGCCGGTTAGGGCTTCTTGGGCTCTTCGGCCTTGGGAGCGGCGGCCGGAGCAGCCGCAGCATCGGCCTTGGGAGCATCGGCCTTGGGAGCGGCGGCGGCATCGGGCGCGGCGGCCACGGCGGGCTTGGCGTTCAGGTCGATGGGGGTCTTGTTGATCTCCTCGATGACCTTGTTGGTGATGTCGTTGGCCTCGTCGTAGGAAAGGGCCACATCCTTGGCGATGATGACATCAACCTTGTTGTCCTTGCGGTACTTCTCGAGGATCTTGTTGAACTGATCCTGGAGCAGGCCCACAACGCGCTGCTGCTCGGCGCCCATGGTGGACTGGTACTTGGTGATGGCTTCCTGGAAGGCGGCGGCGTTTTCCTGGGTCTGCTTGGCCTGAACTTTCTCCTGGGCGGACTTGGCCTCGGCCTGGAGCTCGTCGTTCTTGGTGCGCAGGTAGGCCATGGCGTCCTGACCCGGCTTGGACTCGCGGAACACCTTGGCCCCGTCGACCACGGCGATTTTGGGGGTGTTGTTGCAGGCGGCGAGCACCGTGGCAAGGGCCGCAAGAAGCAGGAAGGTGCAAAGCTTCTTCATGTGTGGAGTCCTCTTTCTTGTGTGTCTGGTTGTCCTGTCTCCGGGGGTTTTCCGCAGGAGGGGCAGGCAGGCGGGACATTACGCCGCATTATTCACGTTGGCAAGTGCCCAGGCGCATGCGGCAACGCGGTTTCACAGCCCCTTGCGCGAGTTTGTGGCCAAAAAAGGGCAGAAGGCTTCTGCCTCCGCGCTGAGGGCTCCGTCCGGCCCGTAGAGGACCAACGGCGGCTCCAGGGCCAGCCCGCCGCGCCCGCCGCGCCGCGCCAGCAGCAGCACCAGTCTGGCGGGTTTTCCAGTCACGCCCTGCACGGGCAGCAGCAGCTCCGGGCCAAGGCCCGTGTCCTGCATGTCGCGCAGCAGGCTGGGCAGGCGCTCGGCCAGGTGCATCAGGCAAAACATTCCCCCCGGCCGTAGGCTGCGGGCCGCGCACTGGGCAAAGGCCGCAAAGCCCCCCGGCCCCTCGAAGCGGGCGCGGTCCTTCTCCGGGGTGGCCGCCGCGCGGCCCGTGCCCGGCAGGCGAAAGGGCGGATTGCTGAACACCAGGTGCGCGCCGTTCCCATGGTAGGCGCTCACGTCGGCCTCCTCGACATGGAGGCGATCGGAAAAGTCCAGCGCCTCGGCATTGCGGCGTGCCGCCGCCGCCATCTCCGGCCCGGTGTCTATGCCGATGAGCCGCAGGTCGAGGTCTGGCCGCAGCAGCAGCAACCCCAGGGAGGCCGCCCCGCAGCCGATGCCCAGTTCCAGGCCTTTGATTTGAGCCTGGCCGTTGATTTGAAGTGTGCCGCTGGCGGGGGCTGCCGCCGTTTTGGGATTGGGCAGGTGCCGCGCGGCAAAGGCGGCCAGCAGCAAAGTGTCCGCGCCGAAGCGAAAGCCCTCGGCGGGCTGGGCGAGCCCGCGCGGAAAGCGTTGACGCGCCAGCGCCGTGGAGGGGGTTTCTTCTGTGCGCACGTGGGGCCTGCGGGACGGTGCGCGGGCTGGCGGCCCTAGGCCACGCGGGCCATGATGGGGCCGCCAAGGAGCTGCGAGGGGTCCACGCGCAGGGGCTCCGGCATGGGCGGCGACTGGGCGAACACCAGGTTCACCGTCACCTCGCGGTATTCCGGGAAGCTCTGGTCCACGTTGCGCGAAATGGAGTTGTCCAGCACAAGGTTGCGCTCGTTCAGCGCATTGGTGGTGAACTCCACGTTGCGCGTTTGCGAGAAATCCTGGGTCAGGTTGCGGATGACCGTCTCATTGGTCTGCATGCCGCCGTTGGCGCCGATGCTGGCGTCCACCGTCACCGTCGCGCTGGGCCTCTCGTCGCCGAAGATGACATGCGGCGGGTCGTAGGGCGAGGGCTTCAAGTAGTCCGTGGACAGGAACGCCGGGGGCGGCGTGGCCTCCGGCTTGCCGGGCCAAACATACGGGGCCTTGTAGGGCTCGTAGGCCTCGGCGGTGGTCACCTGGGTCTTCACGGACATGGGGTGGTGCGCCACGTGCGTCTTTTGCGGGGCATGGAAGCGCGAGGCCGGAGGCGGATGCACATAGCCCACGGGGGTGGGAACGGTGCGTCCGCCGGGGGTGACGGTGAAGCCCTCGGTGCCGGGGGTGGTAGGCGCGTTGCCCGTGGCCTGGGTGGCTGCCTGGCCCACGCGCATTTCCAGGGGGGGGAAGCCCACGCCGGCGTAGGCCACAGTGCTCATGCCGCCGCCGGTGCCGGTTCCGCCG
>JAVBYL010000074.1 GCA_030824035.1 Humidesulfovibrio sp. | reverse complement strand
GCGGCGGGCAAGGCGGTTGACAGAACCGCATGTTCATTGTGTATACGTAGCTTTACGTCGCCCTTGGCCCAGTGAGCCACCGGCAGGCAAAAAGGCAGCCCCCCCTATGGCCAGCGCGCCCGATGAATCCTCCGCCCTTGCGGCCGCCACGGCGGAGTCCCTTTCCCACGCCAGCCTGGGCGAGCCCGCCCTCCGGCACATCCAGCGCTACGAGCTGGAGGTGGGCATGTTCCTGGTCCAGTACGGCAAGGGCACGCAGGAAAGCCCCATCGTGGCCGTGGACAGGCCGCTGCTCACCGCCGCCTGCATCGAAAGCCTCGTTCCGCCAGAGGTGGACGAGGTCGTCATCGACGACAACCTGACCATCCACATTTTGAACAAGCTGCACCGGCAGCGCGCGCGCGAGCAGGCGCGGGCCGAGCCCCTGGTGCCCCTGACCGAGGAGCTGCCCGTTGCCGAGAAGCTCTACGTGGAGGCCCTTGACCACGCCCACGAGGTGATGGAGGACGCGCGCAAGGGGCGCGATGTGGACTACCGCGAGGCCCAGCCCGTGGTGGACAGCTTCATCGAGAGCGTGTTCCGCAACGAGGCCGCCGCCGCCACCCTGTTCAAGCTCAAGCGCTTCGACGAATACAGCTACACCCACAGCATCAATGTGGGCGTGCTGGCCATCATTCTGGGCAAGTACCTGGGGCTGAACAAGGGCGCCCTGCGCCTGCTGGGCATCTCCGGCCTGTTCCACGATGTGGGCAAGGCCCGCATTCCCGAGGAGATTCTGAACAAGCCCGCCAGCCTCACCGCCCGGGAAATGGACATCATCAAGACCCATCCGCTGGAGAGCTACAAGCTCATCTCCAGCGCCACAGGCTCGGCAAACGACATTCTGCGCGGGGTCATAGAGCACCACGAACGCTACGACGGCACAGGCTACCCCAGGGGGCTCTCCGGCAGCAAAATCGGCACCTTCGGGCGCATCATCAGCATCGTCGACATCTACGACGCCCTGACCAGCAAGCGCTCGTACAAGGAGGCCCTGCCCACGGCCAACGCCCTGAGCCTGATGTACCAGTGGCGCGACTCCACCTTCGCCCCCAACAGCGTGGAGCGGTTCATCAAGTGCATTGGGGTGTACCCCATAGGCAGCTTTGTGCGGCTGACCAACGGCGACTACGCAGTGGTGGTTTCCAACAACGACATCAACGCGGCCCGGCCCAAGGTCAAGATCGTTTTCGACGCGCGCATGCGCCACAAGCGCCCGGTCATCATCGACCTGTACGAAACGGCGCTTTCCGGCGGGCTGGAGATAAGCGAGTGCCTGAACGCGGCGGAATACCGCGTGGACCTGAGCAGTCTTTTGACGGGCTAGGGCGCGGGGGCTCCGGTTTTTCGCGTCGCGTCGCCCTTGCGGCTGGAATCCATCGGCCATGTCCCGTCGGCCATGTCCAACCGGCCACGTCCAACCGGGTTCTGCCCAGCCGGCACGAAGGAAGAGTGAGCATGCCCAGAAAAGTGTTGCTGACGCAGATTTTGGCCTGTCTGCTGGCTGCCTGGATTATTGGGCCCTGCCCGGCCCATGGGGCGGTGCTGGAGACCCGGGGACTTGTGGTCAGCGATGCCACGGGCACGATGCCGGACGAGGTCTTGCAGGGGTTGGCCGAGGACGCCCAGCACATGCTGGACCGCGTGTTGGCCTTTTGGAACCCGGACTCCGGCGTCGATCCCGGTGCGCAGAGGTTTGGCAAGATTCGTGTGGTCTTTGATGCACCGCACCGGAGGGCGTATTCCTGCGTTTTTTATTGGGGCAGGGTAGGCGGGGAGCGCGTGCGCTTCGTTCGGGTCTTCGGCTTCCAGGGCGGTGTGCAGATGTTGGCCCATAAGCTCACCAGCGCAGTGTTTCCACAGCAGGACAAGCTGATTCGCAACATGATGGGCATTTTGGCGGAGACCCAGTTGGGCAACCCGCAAACCTTTCCCCGCTGCGGGTTCGACAGTGACGAGTGGGTTGCCGCGCTCCAGGAGCTGCAAACCTTCGCCCCCCTCGCCACCTTGGGGGCGGAGCATGAGTCCTGGGGCATGCGCGACGAGGGGAACGGCAGGCTGGTGGTGTTCGACAGGGCCACGCAGCACAGGTCCTATGCCGAGGCCGGCTCCTTCGGGAGCTATCTTTTTCGGCGGTATGGCATCGATAAAGTCAAGCAGTTCAACTGGCTTGCGCAGGGGAAGGAACGCCCGGCGCGGGAGGTCTTCGGGGCCTCCTTGGAGGAGTTGGAGGCGGGTTGGCTTGAGGAGTTGGCGGCAGGGAGGCGGCAGCGTGAGGCCAAGGTGTTGCTGCTGCGCCGACTGCTGAAGGAGGACCCTGTCTTGGCCTGCCGCGCGGCGCAACGGCTGGCCCAAAGCGCGCAGGCGGGCGCAGCCAACAGCAATTGAAGGGAACATGACGCAATCCGTGTACGTTGAAATGGAGTTCTTCGGGCTCATCGCCTCGTCGGTCATCCTGCCCGCGGGCATCTACGTTTTGCTGCTGCTCAAAAAGACCATCTCGCGGCGCACGGTGCTGGCCTTCGGCGTGCTCATGGTCGCGCTGTCCGGCCTGTCCATCTATCTGTTGCAGCGCCTGGCGGCCATCGCCAGGGCAACGCACTCCCTGCTGGACGACAGGGTGTTCGCCTCCGAGGTGGCCCTGGCCCTGTATCTCATCCCGGCGCTGTTCGCGGGCATCGGCATCAACATTATTTCACATGTGCTGATACACCACCTGCTGGGCGCGGAGCGGGGCTACGACCGCATAAAATAGGCCCCCCGGACCGTTGCCCTCCCTCCACCCAAGCCAGCCGCGCCGCAAGGAGCCCGCAACCATGCGCAAACGTTCTCTCCCGTTTTTTCTTGGCGCCCTCCTGCTCGCCCTGGCGCTGTCGTGCCCGCCACCGCTGGCCCTGGCGGGCGGGCCAGCTCGCCAGCCCCTGGCCCTCACCATCGCCCATATAAACGACACCCACTCGGCCCTGGAGGCCTCGGACGCTGTGCTGACCATCGGCGGGCAGGCGTATAAGGCCCGGCTGGGCGGCTTTGCGCGGCTGAGGACCGCCCTGGACGAGGTGCGCGCGCCCGGCGGCAACATCCTGACCCTCCACGCCGGGGACGCGGTGCAGGGCACGCTGTACTTCAACGTGTTCCAGGGCGCGGCGGACTTCGACTTTTTGAACGCCCTGGGCCTGGACGCCATGACCCTGGGCAACCACGAGTTCGACAAGGGGCCGGAGCTGCTGGCCGGGCTGGTGGCCAGCGCGCGTTTTCCCATCGTCTCGGCCAATGTGGATGTTTCCGCCGAGCCCGCCCTGGCCGGGCGCATTCCGCCGTATGTCATCAAGACGTTCCAGGGCGAGGAGGTCGCCATCATCGGCACCACCACCCCGGCCACCCCGAGCATCGTGCCCTCCGTGGGGCGGGTGCGCTTTGCCCAGGCCGCCGCGAGCGTGGCCCCCGTGGCCCTGGCCCTGCGCAAGCGCGGGGTGAACAAGATCGTGCTGCTTTCCCACAACGGCTACGAGGAGGACCTGCGCCTGGCGCGCATGGTTCCGGGCGTGGATGTCATCGTGGGCGGGCACAGCCATACCCTGCTGGGCGATGCCACTAACGATGACGGCGGAGGCTATGCGCGGCTGGGGCTCAGCCCCGTTGGGCCGTATCCCACCGAGGTGCGCGGGGTGGAGGGCCAGCCCGTGCTGGTGGTGCAGGCCTGGAAGTGGGGGCAGGTGCTCGGGGTGCTGGATGTGCGCTTCGACGCCGGGGGCGAGCTCGCGGGCTGGTCGGCGCGGCCCCGGCTGCTTGTGGCGGAGGGCTTTGCCAGGGCTGGCGCGCCGGTGGCTCCGGGCAGCGCGGAATATGCCGCCGTGGCCCTGGCCATCCAGGCCTCCGGCGTGGCGCGGATTGTGCCGGAAAACGAAGCCTTTGTGCGCAAGCTGGCGCCCTATGCCCAGCGGTTGCAGCGTTACCGCGACACCTCCGTGGGGGCGCGGGCGGCGGTGGACCTCATCCGGGGCACGGCCACGGACCCCGGCCCGCTGGTGGCGGATGCCTACCTGGCCAAGGTGCCGGGAGCGCAAATAGCCCTGGTGGGCGCGGGCGGCGTGCGCAAGGACATCTTCGCGGGCGAGATAACCGAGGGCGTGGTCATGGGCGTGCTGCCCTTCGGCAACACGCTTGTGGCCCTGGACCTGACCGGGGCGGAGCTTCGGCGCAGCCTGGAGGAGGCCGTGGAGTTCCGCGTGGCGGTGCGCCCGCCGGACGGAGGGCTGTGGAACGACTTTTCCGTGCTGCATGTGGCTGGGCTCCGCTTCGCCGTGGACCTGAACCAGCCCCCGGGCCAGCGGATTTCTGGCCTGCGGGTGCGGGCGGCGGGCGGAGCCTGGGCAGCCATGGATATGGCGGCCATCTACCGGCTGGTGACCAACAGCTTTCTGGCGGGCGGGGGCGATGGCCTGGCCACCCTGCGGGACATCACCACCAATCACGCGCAAACAGCCAATCACGCGCAAACAGCCATGCTCGTGGACACGGGCTACCTGGAGCACGACGCCTTTGGCGAGCATTTGGCGCGGTTGGGCACCGTTCTGGCCCCTGGGGAGCGGCGGGTGGTCATCACGCCTCCGGCCAAGGGGGTTTCCAATACTTCGGCCAATACCCCGGCCAAGGCTCCCAGCGCCGCGCCAGGGCCGGTGTCCGTGCTCTTTTGGCGCCAGGGCCTGCGGCTGGCGGCCTGAAGCCGCTGCCCAGGAATCACGGCCTCGACCTTGAAGCCCCCCCGCCAGCGTGGTAGGGCTGGAACATGACAATGCCCCCGTAGCCTGGGTGGGCCCACTCACATCATAACGGAAAACAATACAGCGGCTTGCAACGAAATCACCCACAACACGACGACTCAGGACGGCATGGCCACAGGCACACCCCACACGCGCAGGTCCACCACCCCCTCCCTGCACCGGCTGCTCATCCGCCGCCTGGTGGGCATGACCCTGGCCATCTGCACGCTTGTGGGCGGCGCGGTGTACGTCAACGAGGCCTCGCGCTACGACGATCTGGTGCTCCTGGGCACGCTGCAGGCGGCCGAGGACTTCCGCCAGCTCATCCTCACCCACCTGGACAAGCCGGAGCTGGACGAGGCCGGGGAGATCCAGGCCGCCCTGGACGCCATCCCCAAGCGGGCGGAGATCGACGAGCTGGGGCGCACGGTGTATGTGCGCATCCTGGACCCCAATTTCAACCTGCTGGCCCAGCGCTACGCCCCCGGCTCCCCGCAGATGGAGGAGGTGGGCCGGTATGTGGCCGAGCACCGTTACCCCTTCACTGGCGGGGACTTCCGCGCCGGGCGCGAGCTGGTGAGCATCGGCGGCAGGCCCTACCTGCACCTGGGCATGGCCTTCAACAACAGCAGCGGGCAGCGGGCGGTCTATGCCGAGAGCCTGTACGCCATTTCGGACAAGGTGCTGCAGGAACTCGCCCAGGGCGCGCTGCGCAGCGCGGGTCTGGCCGTGCTGGTGGTGCTGGCCACCACGCTGCTGCTCTATCCGGTCATCATCCGGCTGCTCCGGCGCGTTACCCGGCTTTCGGCCTATTTGCAGGACGCCAACCTGGAGACCCTGAGCGTGCTTGGCGGGGCCATAGCCAAGCGCGACAGCGACACGGACCAGCACAACTACAGGGTGACGCTGTACGCCGTGCGCCTGGCCGAGGCCCTGGGCCTGGGCGCGCGGGCCATCCGTTCGCTCATCAAGGGCGCGCTGCTGCACGATGTGGGCAAGATAGGCATCCGCGACGCCATCCTGCTCAAGCCCGGCAAGCTTACCGAGGTGGAGTTCGCGGAGATGCGGACCCACGTGCGCCACGGTTGGGACATTGTGGCCCCGGCGGGCTGGCTGCGCGATGCGGGGGAGGTCATCCTGGGCCACCACGAGCGCTGGGACGGCGCGGGCTACGACAGCGGCCTTTCCGGCGGGCGCATTCCCCTGAACGCGCGGCTCTTCGCCATCGTGGATGTGTTCGACGCGCTGACCTCGCGGCGGCCCTACAAGGTGGCCATGAGCTTTGCGGACTCCCTGGCCATGCTGCGCCGAGACCGAGGCACGCATTTCGACCCGGAGCTTCTGGACGTGTTCACGTCCATCGCCCAGGAGCTGTACGACAGCCTGGCGGGCTGCGAGGCCCCGGCCCTGCGCGCACAGCTGCGCGTGGTGCTGCAAACCTACTTCACCCGCGACATAGACGACATGGCCGAGGGCATGCCGACGGAAGGCGCGGAAGAAGGCGCGGAAGAAGAGAACCCAGGCAGGGGGGCGGCTGGCGGCTAGTCCTTCCAGTGGTCGTAAATTTGGGCGATGAACAACTCGTTGTCGAAAAACGCCTCCAGCACCCGCGGGTCGAACTGGGTGCCGAGGCCCTCGCGCAGCAGGCGCACGCATTCCTCCTGGCTGAAGGCCTTCTTGTAGGGACGGTCGCTGCGCAGGGCGTCGTACACATCCACCACGGAGACGATGCGCGCCTCGATGGGGATGTCCTCCCCGGCGAGCTTCAGCGGGTAGCCGGTGCCGTCCCAGCGCTCGTGGTGGCACAGCGCCATGGAGCGGGCCATGGCCAGCAGCTCGTTGTCCTCAAAGTCGTCGGTCAGGTGCTCTTCCAGGCAGGCCTTGTGGGCGCGCTCCTTGTCCGTCAGCGGCCCCAGAATCTCGCAGCCGAAAACGCAGTGCTCCTGCATGATCTTCCATTCCTCGGGGTCCAGGCGGCCGGGCTTGAGCAGCACCGAGTCCGGTATGCCGATCTTGCCCACATCGTGCAGGGGGGCGCAGGCGCGCACCATGGTGCAGCGGTCGTCCGCAAGGCCCAGGGCCTGGGCCAGCACGGCGCTTATCTCGCCCACGCGGATGACGTGGCGGCCGGTCTCGTTGTCCTTGTACTCCGCCGCGCGGCTCAGGCGCTGCATCACCTGCATGCGGGTGCGCTCCAGTTCCTCGGTGCGCTGGCGCACCAGCAGCTCCAGGTTTTCCTGGTACAGGCGGTTTTCGGTCACCAGGCGCGCGCGCTCCAGCACCTTGCGCAGGGTGTAGTCGAGTATTTCCAGGTTGTGCAGGGGCTTGGTGATGAAATCCCAGGCGCCCTGGCGCATGGCGCGGAGGGCGTCGTCCACCACGCCCACGCCGGAAAGCACCACGATGGGCATGTTTGGCGCTTCCTGCACGGCGTGCTGGATAAAGGAATAGCCGTCCATGACGGGCATGTTGAGGTCCACCACCACGGCGTTGATGTCGTGCTTGCGTTGGCGCAAAACGTCCAGGCCCTCCTGGCCGTTGGCCGCCTCCAGCACCTCGTGGTCCATGTCCTCCAGGTAGGCGCCCAGGGAGCGCCGCAGCCCGGCTTCGTCGTCGATGACCAGGATGACCATGCTAGCGCGCCTCCATTCCCAGCAGTTGACGGATCCGCACCACCATATGGTCGGTTGTGGCGGGTTTGAGAAACACGTCCTGCTCGGTCAAACCAAGCGTTTTCAATTCCTCGGATAGGGCGAGGTCCATGGACCCGCTGTGCAGCAGGTATTTGCCGCACAGCGCCCTTTGGGCTGCGGCCACAATGAACATTTCCCCACTCATGCCCGGCAGGCGCATGTCCACAATGCACAGGGCCGCTGGGGTCCGGGTCAGCATCTCCAGCCCTTCCTCGCCGCTGCCCGCGCTCATGAGCTCGAACTCCTCGTAATCCTCCAGGGCCTCCAGCAAAAGGCCGCGGATGCGCTCCTCGTCGTCGATGATGCAGATGAGTGGCCTGGGGGTGGTCACGTGCATGCTCCTTGCTTGGATACTGCGCCCAGGGTGGCGCCAGCGCCGGAAATAGGCAGCTCGATGACGAACCGTGCGCCCTCGCCGGGGCGGGAATCCACCGTCATGGCGCCGCCGTGGCCCTTGGTGATGATGAAATAGGACACGGACAGGCCCAGGCCGGTGCCAACCCCCGGCGCCTTGGTGGTGTAGAAGGGCTCAAAGGCCCGGCGGCGCACTTCCGGGCTCATGCCGGGGCCGTTGTCGGTTATCTCGATGCGTGCGCGGTCGTCCTGGGTGGCCGTGCGGATGTGGATGCGCGGCCGCGCCACGGGCGGCTTGGCCATGGCCATGGCCTGGGCGGCGTTGCGCAGCAGGTTCAGCACCACCTGCTCTATCTCCGTTTCCGTGCAGGAGACGGCCAGGTTGGGGTCCTCAACGTCCCGCGTTATCTCGATGCGCTTGAAGTCGTAACACTGCTTCAGGTCGTAGTCGCTGCCGGCCAGGGCCACGGCCTTGCTGATGATGCATTCCAGGTTGCACACAGTCCGGTGCGACTCGCTCCTGCGGCTGAAGTCCAGCATGTTGCGGATGATGCCCGAGGCGCGCAGGGCGGCGGACTGGATGTCATCCAGGAACAGGGCCAGTTTGCGGCTTGTGGCGTAGCGTTGCAGGGCCTCCAGGTCCAGCCCGGCCTCCTGGGCGGCCACCTGGTTCTTGCGCAGCTTGGGGTCCATGCGCTGGGCCAGGGTCTGCGCGCCCTGGAGCACAATGCCCAGGGGGTTGTTTATCTCGTGGGCTATGCCCGCTGCAATGCCGCCGATGGAGAGCATCTTCTCCGTCTGCACCATCATCTCGTGCATCTTCTTCATCTCGGTCATGTCGCGGCCGATGGTGATGCGGTAGCTCTCCGCGCCTATGTCCACGGTTTGGCTGGAAAGCGAGCAGACGGCGAGGCGTCCGTCCTTGTAGCGCAGTTCCACCTCCATGTTGTCCACGCGGCCCTCTTTCGCCAGGGTTTCGTACATTCCCTGGAGGGCATCCGGGCTTGCCAGCATGCCCAGCTCCCGCGCCGTTTTCCCGATGACCTCCACCCGCGCGAAACCGGTTGTGCTGGCGAAGGCCTCGTTCACGTCCACAATGCGCCCGGTGGCGGCATCGGAAAGTATGATGCTGTCCGGTGAGAGGCGGAACAGGCGCGAGAACTTCTCCTCGCTCTGGCGCAGGCGGTCCAGGGCTTGGCGCTGCTCGGTTATGTCCTGGCTGGAGACGAGGACGCGCTCCTGCCCGCCCAGGGTGGCCAGCCGCAGGGAAAGGTTGAGCCAAAGCAGGGTGCCGTCCTTGCGCTTGGACCGCCACACCGTGCTCTGTGGGCCTTGGCTGCGCGTCTTCTCCATCAACTCCAGGGCGTCCTGCTGGGAGTAGGGGGGCACCCCGGAGCTGAGGCTGCCCACATCGAGGGCGAGGATCTCCTCGCGGCTGTAGCCGAAGACCTCGGTGGTGCGGGAGTTGACGTCCACAAGGCGGCCGGTGGCTGCGTCGTGGATGAAGATGCAGTCGTTGACGGAGTTGAAGATGGCCCGGAAGCGTTCCTCGCTCTCGCGCAGGCTGCCCATGGAGGCGGCGAGCTCCGCCGTTCTCTCCCGCACCTTGCGGCGCAGCACCTGGTTGAAGGAAAACAGCACCAGCATCACCGCCGCCGCGCCAAGCCCGGCCAGGAGGATGAAGCGCAGGTGCTCCTGGCGGATGAGCGAGGTTCCCAGCCACTTCTGGTCAATGGCCTTGCGCTCGCTCGCCGGTATGGCGGCAAAGCCGTTTTCCACCAGGCGCAGCAGCGCGGTGTTGCCCTTTTTTACTGCGCGGTGGAACTGGCCGGTATTGAGCACGAAGGCGGAGCGAAACTCGCCCTCAAGGCCCAGCTTGTACAGGTAGTAGAGGGCCGGGGGCTTGTCGACGGAGAAGACGCGCAGGTCGTGGCGCTTGGCCGCGAGGATGATGTCGAGATAGCTGTCGTATTCCTTGAGGGTGTGGATGCCCTGGCGCTTCAGCACGTCTATGGCGGCATCCCCCGCCTTGACCCCGATGGTGAAGCCGCGCAGGGACTGCACGTCCGTAATGCCGCCCAGGTCCTTGTGGACGAAGACCGGCACCTCCAGCGTGGCGTAGGGCTTGGTGAAGTCGTAAACCTTCGCCCGCTCCTCGTTATGGAAGATGGTGTCGATGACGTCGGCCTGTCCGGCCTGCATGATCTGCTGAGCCTTGCCCCAATCCGTGGCCACCAGCCGCACGGCTATGCCGGTTTGCCGTTCCCAGGCCCGCCACTCGTCCACCAGGATGCCCTGGATGGCGCCGTCCTCGCCTCGGAAGATATAGGGCGGGTAGTTGTCGTCGCTCACCACGGTGATGGCGCCCGGGCGGGACTCCTCGGCTGCTGCTGCCTGGGCCGTGACCACCGGGGTCAAACTGAGGACTAGGCTGAGGACTAGGCTGAGAGCCTGGGTCAGGGCGAGAGCCAGACCCGGCAGACGGAAGGCCACACCGCTGGGTTTGCTCATGCGTGGGCCTCCCTGTTTTCGCCCGTGGGCAGCTCAATGGTGAACTTGGCTCCCTCGCCCGGCCGGGAATCCACGGCCAGGCGGCCATTGTGCCCCTTGGTGATGATGAAATACGACACCGACAGGCCCAGGCCCGTGCCCACGCCCGGGGCCTTGGTGGTGTAGAACGGTTCGAAAATGCGGCGGCGCACGTCCTCGGTCATGCCTGGTCCGTTGTCTGCCAGCTCGATGCGCACCTGGCCGGGCAGCCTGTTCACGCGGATGTCGATGCGTGGGGCCAGCACCGGAGGATCGGCCGAGGTCATGGCCTGGGCGGTGTTGCGCAAAAGGTTCAGCAGCACCTGCTCAATCTCCGTCTCGGTGCAGTCCACCTCCGGCAGGCCGGGGGCGTAGTTCCGGACAATCTCGATCTTCTTGAAGTCGTAGCTCTTCTTCAGGTCGTAGTCGTTGCCGGCCAGGGCCACGGCCTTGTCGATGATGGCCTCGATGCGGCAGGGGGAGCGGCGCGACTCGCTCTTGCGGCTGAAGTCGAGCATGTGGCGTATGATGGCTGAGGCGCGCATGGCCGCGGCCTGGATGTCCTCGATGAAGGTGTCGAGCTTGCGGGCGTGGAAGTATTGGGCCAAGAGGCCCATGTCCAGGCCGATCTCCTGGGCCACGTCCATGTTTTTCTTGAACTGCGGGTTGGTGCGCTGGGCCAGGGTTTGGGCGGCCTGGAGCACAATGCCCAGGGGGTTGTTTATCTCGTGGGCTATGCCCGCTGCAATGCCGCCGATGGAGAGCATCTTCTCCGTCTGCACCATCATCTCCTGCATCTTCTTGATGGCCGTTATGTCGCGGGCGATGCCGATGCTGTAGCCCTTGCCGCCGATCTCCAGCATTTGCAGCGAGAGGGAGACGGTGATGACGGTGCCGTCGCGGCGGTTGACCTCAAGCTCCTGGTTCTCCACATGCCCCTCGCGCAGCAGCCGCTCGTGCAGCCCCCGCGAGGCGGCCGAATCCGACAGCAGGGCGAGCTCCTCAAAGCTCCTGCCCAGGACTTCCTCGCGGTCCAGGCCCGTGTTGCGGCAGAAGGCGTCGTTCACATCGGCTATGAGCCCGGTCTCGTGGTCCACCAGGCTGATGATGTCTGGCGAGAGGCGGAAGAGCAGCGAGAACTTCTCCTCGCTCTGGCGCAGCCGCTCCTCGGCCTGCTTGCGCTCGCTGATGTCGAAGCCAACGCCCATGAGCATGGGGCCTTCGGGGGTGTCCAGGCGCACGCCGGTGAGCAGGTAGGGAACCTCGCGGCCATCCTTGTGCAGCAGGGTGCTTTCGATCTGCACTGAGCGCACCTCGTGCAGCACCATCTGCGCGCTTTTGAGGACGAACTGGCGGTTGTCCTCCGAGGTGTGCCAGTCCTCAATGCGGCGGCCGCGCATTTCCTCGGCGCTGTAGCCGGTGGCGGTCTCGTGGTTTGTGTTCCAGCGGCGCAGGCACAGGTTGGAATCGTACAGGTAGAAGATGCCGGGCAGGCCGTCCAAAAGGGTTTCCGTGAAGCGCTTCTCGTTGATGAGCGCCTCCACGTTGCGCCTGCGCTCGGTGACGTCCTCCAGGGTGGCCACCGCCCCCTCGGTGAGCAGCGGCGCGGCGTTGATGGAGAGTACGCGTCGGTTGCCATCGGGCAGGGTGTGCCAGGCCAGGGCGCCCATGACGGGCTCGCCCCTGCCCAGGGCCTGCATGATGGGGTCGGCTTCCGGGGGCAGGGCCTCCCCGGCCTGGGTTTCCAGCCCAAGGGAAACGGGCAGCGGGCCGGACTCCTCCTGCCCCAGCACCAGCCTGGCCTGGGGGTTGGCGTAGCGCAGCAGGCCGGAGGCGTCGCAGGTGAGGATGCCCACGGGGCTCAGCTCCGTGAGGGTGCGGGAGCGGGCCTCGGACTGCCGGAGCTGCGACATGGTGCGGCGCAGCGCGCCCAGGGCCAGGGCCACCAGGGCCAGGGTGCCGAAGGAGATGACGCCCGTGAGGGTGGCCAGGCGCGTGGCCGGGCGCAGCACCTCGGCGGAGTCCGCCTCCACCACCAGGCACCAGCCGGTTTCCTGGTTCAGCCGGGCCGCGCAGAGCCGCTCGGTGTTCTGCCTGCTGTAGCGCAAAATTCCGCTGGCTTTCCCCGCCTCCAGCACTTTCGCGGCGCTCTCGCCGGGGTTGAACTGGTCCTTGGCCGCCCAGGAGGGGCTGGCGATGACCTGCCCTTGTTCGCTCAGCATATATGCGCCGCCGGTTTCGCCAATGTGCACGCCGTCCAGCACCTCACGGGCGAAGTGGTCGGTGTCCTTAACCGCGACGAGCACGCCCAGCACCTGCCCGTCGTGGGCGAGGATGGGAATGGAGGCCGCAAGGGTGGGGCGGCCGGTGATGCGTGAGATGAGCGTTTCCCGGGCGTTTGTTCCGCGCAGGGCCCGCAGGAAATAGCCCCTGTCCTGCAAGTGCAGCGCGCCAAGGAGCTTGGAGTCGGAGGCGACGATCATCTGCCCGGACGCATCGAAGACCATGAGCCTGTCGAACACGCCGCTTTTGACGCGGGTGGCGAGCTTGGGCTGGGCGGCTATGCGGGCGGACTGGCCGAGGTAGGAGTCCTCCAGGGTCAGGCGGATCATCTCCTCCCCGCCCAGCAGCTCCAGGTGGTAGAACATGCTCTTGGTGCGCGCATCCAGGGCGCGGTCCAG
>JAVBYL010000386.1 GCA_030824035.1 Humidesulfovibrio sp. | reverse complement strand
TCACGTACGTGAACACTCCACTTACCACTGCCTGTGGACGAGTCCCCTTAAATGATAAGGGAACCATTCCGAGACGAACACGATTCAAATACCCCCAAAGCAAGCTTCCTGGCAAGGGTGGCGTCGCACTTTTCCAGGAATTTTTTCACAATCCCTGCGGCCTGCCGCCATTTGCCAGCTGGTACTTGCCCGCATAGCCCCTGGGTGTGAGCATGCGGCCCCCGCAGGGCCCGGTGAGCATGCGGGTGGAACTGTTGCCCACCAACAGAATGCTCTGCATGTCCACGTCGTCCGCCTCCAGGCCGGACAGCGTGGTGATGAGCACCTGCTGCTGCGGTCGGAACGCGCTTTTCACCAGTCCCACGGGCGTTTGCGGTGCGCGGTGCCTGGCAATGAGCTCCAGGGCCCTTGGCAGGTGCGACTGCCGCCTGCCGGAGCGCGGGTTGTACAGGGCGATGACGAAGTCCGCCGCAGCCGCCGCCTCCACCCGCCGGGCGATGGCCTCCCAGGGGGTGAGCAGGTCCGAGAGGCTCACCACGGCGAAATCGTGCATGAGCGGAGCGCCCAAAAGCGCCGCCGCCGCGCACACGGCCGGAATGCCCGGCACCACCTCCACCTCCACGGCAGCCAGCAGCCCACGGGCCTCCACAAGCTCCAGCACCAGCCCGGCCATGGCGTACACGCCCGGGTCGCCGCTGCACACCACCGCCGTTTCCACCCCGGAAAGGGCCAGATCCACAGCCTTTGCGCAGCGTTCCACCTCCCCGGTCATGCCCGTGGAGACGACCTGCCGCCCGGCCAGAATCTCCGGCTCCACCAGTTCCACGTAGGCCTTGTAGCCCACGATGGCGGCGGCGCGCAAAAGCGCCGCACGCGCCATGGGGGCCAGCAGGGCCGCGTCGCCGGGGCCAAGCCCCACAACGGTGATTCTTCCTGTCCGCTCGCTTTGGCCGCTCACAATCCGTTCCTTTCGCTTGCGCCGAGGGCCACCGCGAGGGTGACGCGCTCGGTCTTGGTCTTGGGGATGATCAAATCGTCCACTTCCGCCAGCAGCAGGGCCGCCGCCTCGCACACGCTGCCCGTGCCCACACGCCTGCGGACCGTCTCGGACTGCCCGGCGGCTTGAACCGCCGCAAGGGCCTCCGCCTCATAGAATACAACTTCCGCGCCAAGGGCCTGCATTGCGGCGCAAAGGCCCGGATCATCACGCTTTATGGCCGCAGTGCCGACCCGTGCGATGCTCCGCTCCGCCAGGGCCTCCCGCGCAAACACCGTTCGGATGTGCGCAAGTATTTCCCCTTCCGCCGCGCCCTTGCGGCAGCCCAGGCCCAGGTGCAGGCAGGGCGGATACACGCGGAAGGTGGCCGGATGCTCCCCGCCGCTGCGCCAGTGGCACCACACCCCTGGCTGTGCGGGTTCCCAGCCTTCCGGCGCGGTGGGCACGAGCAGCCCGCTGGCCATGAGCGCGACGGCCGCGTCATCGCCGCCGAAGAGCCGCCCCTCGGGGTCGAAAATTTGCACTGGCCGGCCTTCCAGCAGGGCCGCGCTCACGGCCTTGGCAGCGGGCAGGTTGGCCACGGCCATGCCGCGCTCCACGGCCAGCTGGTCCACGGCGGGCAGCCCGGCGGCGTCCGTGCCGGTGGTGATGACGGCGGCGGCCCCGGTGAGGCGCTCCAGCTCGCGCGCCAGCTCGTTGGCCCCGCCCATGTGGCCGGAGACGAGACTTATGGCGAAGCGGCCCTCCTGGTCCAGCACGGCAACGGCGGGGTCGGCGGCTTTGTTGCGCAGGTGGGGGGCGATGGCCCGCACGGCTATGCCCGCCGCGCCCACGAACACGTGGCGTCGGAATTGGGCGAAGCTCTGCGCCAGCTGGGTGTGGATGCTGGAAAAGGGGGTGACGCCGGGTGCTTGCAGCCGCGCAGGGGCGTAGATTTCCACCCGGCCACCCGCCGCCATGCCAGCGGCGATGCGCCGCGCCAGGGCCAGGCCCGCCGTGCTGAAGACATACAGTGCCGTGGACGCCGCGCGCGCGGGCCGGGTCATGTGGGCTGGCCGGGCTTGTCCGCCCAGATGATGAACACCGGGTTTTGGGCGCGCAGGCGCAGGTCTCCGGCCAGGCGCTCCGTGGAGCTGGCGGAAAGCTGGGTGATGCCGTAGTTCCAGCCGTGGGTGTGCAGGTACTCCTTGGCGCGGAACAACGTGTCGAGCAGGATGCAGTGGATGACCATGCGCCCGCCGGGCTTCAGGCGGTGGCAGGCCACGGCCAGGGGGCGGGTGTCCTGGCCCAGGCCGCCGCCGATGAAGATGCGGTCCGGGTCGGGCAGGGCGCTTAGGGCGTCGGGCATCTCTCCGGTGATGGTTTCCACCAGCCAGGCCCCGATGCGCCGCACGTTCTCGCGGATCATGGCCGCGCGGCGGGCGTGCTTCTCGATGGCGTACACGCGGCCCTCGTGGGCCAGGTGCGAGGCCTCGATGGCCACCGAGCCGCAGCCGGAGCCCATGTCCCAAACCGTGGCCTCCGGCGGCACGCCCAGCAGGGCCAGGCCTGTGGCGCGCACGGCCTGTTTGGTGATGAGTTCCTTCTCGTGGAAATAGTAGTGGTCCGGTATGCCCAGCATGAGCGGGATTTCCGGCGGGGCCAGGCGCTCCACGATCACCAGGTTCAGATCGGCGAAGGGCAGGTCCCAGGCCTCCTCCAGGCGCAGGCGGCGGGCGGTCTCGTTGGGCGCGCCCAGATTTTCCAGCACGATGAGCGCGGCATCCACCACGCCGCGCTCCAGCAGGGCCTGGGCGATGGCGGCGGGGGAGTTTTCCGCGTCGGTGAACACGGCGATGTGCTCGAAGCGGGCCAGGGCGGCGTACAGCGGGCCGTAGTCGTCGCGGCCATGCAGCGAGACCACGCGCACGCCGTGCCAGGGCAGGCCCACGCGGGCGGCGGCCATTTGCAGGGTGCACAGGTTGGGGTGCACGTGCACGGCGGGTGCGCCCAGGCGCTCGATGAGCCTCTTGCCGAGGCCGAAGAACAGCGGGTCGCCATCGGCCAGCACCACCACGCGCTTGCCCGCCTCACGCTCGCGGGCGATGTCTTCCAGGATGGGCGAAAGCGGCCCGGCGATGGGGATGGTGCGCTCTGGCGCGCAGAGATCTGGTGCGCAGAGCTTGGGCACGGCCTCCAAAAGCCTGCGCCCGGCCACCAGCACTTGCGCGCGGTGCAGGATGTCCTCCACCCCTGGGGGCGGCAGAAGGATGCCGGGCCGGAGGCCCACCACATGCACCGGGTTGCGCGTTTTTTCGAATACCTTGCCGAACATCCCCACCCCTTATCGTGAAACGCGGCCGGGGTGAAGG
The DNA here is from genome assembly GCA_030824035.1 of Humidesulfovibrio sp. Classification (GTDB taxonomy): domain Bacteria; phylum Desulfobacterota; class Desulfovibrionia; order Desulfovibrionales; family Desulfovibrionaceae; genus Humidesulfovibrio. The sequence continues at coordinate 10,001 of JAVBYL010000386.1, read as the reverse complement.
GGGTACGCGGCGCGCATGTTCGCTGGGCTAGAACGCCCCGGACAGCTCGTCGGCGTAGAGCACCGTGGCCCCGGTGGCGTCGGCCATGTCGAACACCTGGTAGCGCACGTTCAGCCCAGGTGCGAAGCTGGCTGCGGCGGCCTTGGCGCGGCGCACCAGCCCCTCGGTGAGGCATGCGCGGACCTTGGGCGCACTTTCCAGCAGCGCATGCGCCTGCATGGCCGTGTTGGCTCCGGCAATGGCCTGCGCCGTTGCCTCGTCCGCCCCGGCCTCGCGGGCCCAGGCCGCCAGCAGGGCGAAGTCCAGCTCGGCCTCGCGGGCGTGGGTGGAGGCGAAGCCTTGGGCCTGTTTGACCAGCTTGCCGAAGAACACGGCCCACACGAGGGTGCGGAAGCCCTTGGCCTGGGCCTCGCGCAGGGCGTGGGCATAGTGGTCCGCCGCCTGGATGCAGCACAGCTCCGGCACGGCGGGGTTGCGCGCCAGAAAAAAACGTTCGGTGCGGCGGCCTGTGGTGCAGGCGCACGCCGTGTGGCCCTGGGCGCGCGCCACATCCAGCGACTGGCTCACCGCCGCCGCCCAGGCCGCGTGGCTGTAGGGCCGCACAATGCCGCCCGTGCCCAGGATGGAGATGCCGCCCACAATGCCCAGGCGCGGGTTCAGGGTGTGGCGGGCGATGGTCTCGCCCTCCGGCACTTCGATGAACACCAGCGCGATGCCCTTGAAGTCCTCGGGCAGGGCCTCCAGCACGGCGGCGCGTATCTGCCCCTCCGGGCCGGGATTGATTGCGGCCTTGCCCACGGGCACGGGGAGCCCCGGCAGGGTCACGCGGCCCACGCCCGTTGCGCCGTCGATGAGCACATGCGGGCCCACGCCGGAAAAGGCCGGGTCCAGCGTCACCACGGCCTCGATGCGCGCACCGTGGGTGGCGTCCGGGTCGTCGCCTCCGTCCTTGATGACCGCGGCGCGCACGGACATGCCGTCGTCGTGGACGGCCTCAACGGGGATGGCGAGCCTGCCCGCGCTTGCGCCAGCAGGGGCGTGGCTGCTTGCGGTTTTGCCAGCGTGAACGGGCAGGGGGATGTCCACCACGGCCAGCACCTCGCCCGTGAGGGCGAAGACCGTGGCGGCCTTGGCGGCTGCTGCGGCGGCGGAGCCGGTGGTGAAGCCTTCGCGGAGGCCGGGCTTGCCTTCGTTGGGAGGTGCGTCGGTGTGTGGCATTTCAGGTTGCGGCATGCGGAGAGATTACCCCAGTTCCGGCCTGCGGTCGAGCTTGGCCGGGCCAGCCAGCACGCGGGCCCCAGTGGCCGCAGCGATGTTTTTCAGCATGCCCTGGAACAGCGGCCCGTGGGCGGGCAGCATGGCGTACCAGTAGGCTATGCCCCACAGCCCGCGCGGCTGGAAGGTGCTGAGCAGCATAAGCTCCGTGCCGCCGTCCTTTTCGCGCAGCCGCAGCTCCAGAGTGGCCGCGCCGGGGACTTTCATCTCCGCCAGCAGCAACAGCCGCTTGGCGGGTTGTATGTCCAGCACGCGCCAAAAATCCACGGCGTCGCCCACGGCCAGGTTCTCCGGGTCGCGCCTGCCGCGCCGGTAGCCCGGCCCCAGCAGCAGCTTGTCGATGGCGCCGCGCAGCCGCCAGAGCGCGTCCCCGGCGTACCAGCCCGTTTCCCCGCCGATGCGCCTCACAGCGGTCCACACCGTGTCCGCAGTGGCATCCAGGGTGACGGTGTAATCGCAGGTGAATTTCGTCCCGCCCGCAAAGCTCGCATCGCCGGGGCGGGTCCACTCCGCCGGGCAGGAGGCCCCGGTGGCTATCTGCGGAGCGTCCGGCAGGGCGGCGCAGGCAAAGCCCGCGTCGTGGCAGCAGGTGGGGGTGGCGCGGTTTTGCAGCTCGGTTATGGCCGTGCGCATGGCCTCGCGGCAGGTGAGCAGCGGCTGGGGCACAAGCTCCAGGATGCGCTTGTCGTGGCAGACGACCTCATTCTTCAAGCCCTCGATGAGCGGGCGGATGAGGTGCGCGGGCACGGGGGTGATGAGGTTCACCCAATGGGCGCTGAGGCCGGGGGTGAGCAGCGGCACAGGGATGATGAACGGCGGGCGGATGTTCGCGGCCTCGGCGTAGGTGCGGAACAGGTCGCCGTAGGTCAGCACGTCCGGCCCGCCGATGTCGAGGGTGAGCCCTTTTGTGGCGGGGTTTTCCAGGCAGCCCGCCAGGTAGCCCAGCACGTTGCTGATGGCGATGGGCTGGCAGCGGGTGTGCACCCAGCGCGGGGTGATCATCACCGGCAGGCGCTCCACCAGGCTGCGGATGATCTCGAAGCTGGCGCTGCCCGAGCCCAGGATGACGGCGGCGCGCAGCACCGTGGCGGGCACGGGCCCGCTGGACAGTATCCAGCCCACCTCCGCCCGGGAGCGCAGGTGTTCGGAGAGGTCCGGGTTGTCGTCGCCCAGCCCGCTTAGGTAAATGATGCGCTCCACCCCGGCCTCGAAGGCGGCCTGGGTCATGTTGGTGGCGGCCTCCCGGTCGGCCCGGGCAAAGTCCCCGCCCGCGCCCATGGAGTGCACCAGGTAGTAGGCCACGCGGCAACCGCGCATGCCAGCCACCAGGCTGGCCTTGTCGGTCACATCCGCCGCCACGGCCTCCAGTTGCGGGTGGCTGGCCCAGGGGCGGCCCGCCAGCTTGCGCACGCTGCGCGCGGCAGCCCGCACCGTGTAGCCGCGTGCGAGCAGCAGCGGCACAAGCCGCCCGCCCACATAGCCTGTGGCTCCGGCGACAAACACGGCGTTTCCGCTCATGGCGCTCCTACTCCTTTTGCTGCCAACCCAGGCGGCGGTAACAGTCGTTCATGCTGGCCTCGCGGGCGGCGCCGGGGGCTTGGCCGATTTTGCCTTCGCAGAAGGCGGTGTCGTCCAGGAACTGGGCGTCCTCCTTGCGCGGATCGGCAATGCGCGGATGCACCCAGTCCTTGCTCTTGGGCAGGCAGCCCGCCAGCAGGGCGGCAAGGGTTATGGCAAAAAGGGCCAGGGCGATGCGTTTGGTTGTGGCAAGACGTTTGGTCAGGGCGTTGCGGCGCATGTGTCGGTCTCCGTTCGGCTCAGGGCAGGTCGAGTTCCGCAGCCGGGGCCACGGTGGCGTAGGCCAGGGCCAGGGCGGCCAGGAAGGCCGCGTTCACCTGCGCGGCGGGAACGCTTACGCCCCCGAAGGCCAGGTCGCGCGCGGCGCAGCCATCCGCCACCACCTGGCAGGGGAAGCCCAGGTCCGCGGCGGCGCGCACCCCGGCGTCCACGCACATGTTGGTCATCATGCCGCAGATGGTGAGGCTCTGCGTGCCCAGGCCGCGCAGCACCTCCAGCAGGTTTGTCTCGCGGAAGGAGTTGGGAAAGTGCTTGAGCACCACGGCCTCGCCCGGCAGCGGGGCCACGGCGGGGTGGATTTCCTCACCCTGGGTTCCGGGCAGGAAGAACGTGGAGCCTGGCCGCAGGGACTGGTGGCGGATGTGCACCACGGGCAGGCCAGCGGCGCGGAAGCGGGCAAGCACGCCGGAGGCCACGGCGCAGGCGGCCTCGGCCCCGGGCAGGGCCATGCGCCCGCCGGTGAAATAGTCGTTCTGGATATCGATGATGAGCAGGGTCTTCACGCCATGAACTCCTCGAATGGGGTGTGTTCATGGGACCCTAGCAGAATTTGCGGCCCCCGCAAGCCATAAGCCGCAGGGGCCGGGGATGGGGCTATTGGTGCGCCGGTGCTGGGGCTGCTGGCGTTGATTCAACTTGTGTTGCCTTAGTTGTGCTGCGCCCCAGCCAATCCTTCATCTCCGTGCAGTTATTGAAGCGCTTTCCCGCCATGTTGCCAGCTTCCATGAACAGGGCATCGGCAAAGAGCGCCAGTCCGAGGTTGATGGAGTCGGAGGAGGTGCAAAGACTGGAGTAGATGCTTCGCACCTTGGCGTCCTCGTTGCTGCCCTCACGGGAGAACTTCATGACCTGCGTCGCGTTGGCATACTGGCTTGCCGCATTCACCAGGGCAACGCGTGCGTTTTCAGAGATGGTCTTGTCCACTGACTGCATGAGCGTTGTGTTGTAGTTCGTCAGTGTGGCGAATGTTGAGGTAATGTCCCCTTCAGCGTTTTTGTTCCAACGTTCTATGGAGAACACAAGGTGCGTATGCAGCGCATATTGTGTAAGCACTGCGCAGGCGGATGGAGCGACCAATGTGGGGTATTGGAAATAGTACCTTCGTAAATATTTGTCTTTACAAAATATAGGGCAGCTTTTGCTGGTTCTGTAAGGCTTGCGCGTTGCCTTCTCGATGACTTTGATGTTGTCATCTCCATCTTGGGTGCTGCGCAAGCTTTGGTAAAATGCTGCCAGGATAGCCTGGTCCATGTTATCAAATTTTGTAAACGGCCCTGGCGTGTCGCTGCTGACGCCAATTTTTTTTATAGTCTCAGTTTCGCAGTTGTGTATGCCATTTTCCGCACTGTCTTTCGTCACAATAGAACTTTGGACCGTTACATTAGGATTTGCTTTTGGACTTGTAATTTTGAGTTTTTCTATGTCTGTTCCGTTGTGTGCAAGTGGGATATTGTTTCGTTCTGTTGCGTTGGCTTGTGATTCTGAACTTGGCATATTTAATCCATTACTATTATTTTTCGGACTTTTGCTCTCTTTAGAGTCGGCTTTTGATCCTTGTGAATCGCAGTTGACATCATGATATCCAATGTCGAAAATATCGTTTCTATTTTCGCCACTTGAGTTATCTTTGTACATTAACAACCTGTACAGCCGGTTGGAAAGGGTGTCGAAGCGCATTTCTGAGGGAGTTGGGGTGAAGCCAGCCTGGGGTGTGGTGCTGGCTATGCCCGAGTCAGTGAGGAAGTCCTCCTGTTGCATCAGCACATATGTTCCATACATGAGTTCGTTGCTCGTCAGGGGAGTGGGCGCATCCTTCTGGTCGCGCAGGTGCAAGGCAAAACGGTGGTCAAAGGCCACGTCGTTGCCGTTCAGGCCGATGAGCAGGTCCACAATGGGTTGGGCCACCTTGATGGCCATGCCAGCGGCGGGCTGCACGGCGGTGGCCATGTCGCTGGCCAGCTTTATGTAGCGCCTTGCCTCTTCGTTTTGCTTCTCGTCGGTTTCGATGATGACGATGCGCATGAGCAGGTCGTTGCCGATGACCTGAGCCGGGCCGATGACAGGCCAATCGTCCAGGTCGAGCAGGGAGCCTAGGGTCTGCCTTTGGCTCCCAAATATGACGAAGCTCTCTCTGGCGTGTGCGGGTTGAGCAGATGAACCGGATGCTGCGTCGAACGATACAACAATGAGTAGCTGCCCATGCCTGCGCTTGCCTCCAAACTCCTTGAAATATTTTATGAACGCAGAGTTGAGCCTCACAAGTATTTTGTCGGTGCGTTTAACAACGCGATCTTCCGCCCAGTTCCCGCCGCGCTTATGGAGCAGCGGAACAAATCGTATAGAGCTGTTTTGGGGCGGGCAACTTCCTTGCATGGAGGGGGTGCAATTCCATGTGTCGTGCACACGGTACAGCGTGGTGGTGCCCGCATGGGTGGCCTGACCCTGGGTGGTTGTATCGATAGGATTTGCGCACGAGCAGAGGAGCAGAAGCGCGCAGAGGGGGAGGAGCGCGCTGAGGCAGGCGCATAGAGGGAGCTTTTGTGATGTGGCCATGGTCAACCCTCGCAACGGTCGGCCCGGTTGGGTGCCGAGTGTTTTCGCCGGAGGGTGAGGAGGTGGGAGTAATCGCAGATGGCGAATATTATTATACTTGCCATATATCTTGCCACGTTTTATTCGGCAAGTCAACGGGAAGGCCGCATAAAAAGTGGTCAGTCGGCAAGAGGATGCAGGGGAACGCGGGCTACCCGGCCTAGCGCTTGGTGAGCCCGTACTTTTTGAGCTTGTATTGCAGGGTGCGGCGGCTGATGCCCAGGGCATCGGCGGTTTTTTCGCGGTGCCCGGTATAGGTGTCCAGGGCGCGCACCAGGGCTTCGCGCTCGGCGTCCTCCATGGCGTCCTCCAGCCCGGCGTGGGTGGTGTCCGCGTTTGCGGCGGCCTCCGCGCCGCCCTCCGTGCCGGAGGGGCAGCTCGACCCCGCGAGTCCGGCGAGCTGCGGGGGCAGCAGCTCCGGCCCAAGCACATCCGCCCGGGCCAGAATGAGCGCACGCTCCAGCACGTTTTCCAGCTCGCGCACGTTGCCCGGCCAGTTGTGGCGGGTGAGGGCCTCCAAAAACGCCGGGCTCACGGCGCGGATTTCCTTGTTGTTTTTCTTGCCCAGCTTGCGCAGCAGGTGGCCGGCCAAAAGCGGCAGGTCGGAGAGCCTCTCGCGCAGGGGGGGGATGGCGATCTCCAGCACGGCGAGGCGGTAGTACAGGTCCTCGCGGAAGCGGCCGGAGGCCACGTCGGCCCGCAGGTCGCGGTTGGTGGCGGCCAAGATGCGCACGTCCGTCTCCACGGCCTTCACCGAGCCCAGGGGCTCCACCACCTTCTCCTGCAGGGCGCGCAAAAGTTTTGCCTGCAAATGCGCTGGCATGTCGCCTATCTCGTCCAGGAACAGCGTGCCCCCGGCGGCCAGCTGGAAGCGGCCCGGCTTATCCTTCACCGCGCCGGTGAAGGCGCCCTTCACGTAGCCGAAGAGCTCGCTCTCCAGCAGGTCGGCGGGCAGGGCGGCGCAGTTCACCTTGATGAGCGGCTTGCGGGCGCGCACGCTGGCCCGGTGCAGGCCGTCGGCCACCAGCTCCTTGCCCGTGCCGCTTTCGCCCAGGATGAGCACCGTGGCCTCGCTCGGCCCGGCCTGGTCGATGAGCTCGCGCACGCGGGCGATGTTGGCGCTGCCGCCCACGATGGCTTCGTCCTGCGGCAGGCGCAGGCGGGCGTTTTCATCAATGAGCCGCCTGTACTCGTAGCTCTTCTCCAGCACGGCGGCCAGCTCGTCGTTGTCCGCCGGTTTGGTCAGGTAGTTGAAGGCGCCCTGCTTCATGGCCTCCACCGCGCTGCCCACGCTTCCGAAGGCCGTCAGCAGCACCACGGGCAGGTCCGGGGTGCGGGCGTGCAGTTCGCGCATCAGCGTTACGCCGTCCATGCCGGGCATCTTCATGTCCACCAGGGCCACGTGGGGCTGCACGGCGTCCAGCATGGCCAGGGCCTTTTCGCCATTGGGGGCCTCGGCCACCTTCCAGCCCACATCCTCCAGCACGGCGCGCACCATCAGCCTGTGGCCGGGTTCGTCGTCCACCACCAGCACAGTGCGTTCGTCATTTTTGGTCATGCGTTTTCTCCGGAGGGCTGGCCCTCGGCTGTCATGCTCCGTGGGGCGCCTGTGGCGGCGGCCCCATCGGGGAAGAACAGGCGCACGCTGGTGCCCTGTCCGGGGGTTGATTCGATGAGCGCGCGGCCCCTGTGGGCGCGCATGATGCCCTGGACGATGGCCAGCCCAAGGCCCGTGCCCTGGCGCTTGGCCGTGAAGAACGGCTCGAAGGCGTGTTCGCGCACGGCCTCGTCCATGCCTTGGCCGTTGTCCGTAACGCTGATCCAGACGCCAGGCTCGTGCGTGTCCTCCCACTGGGCCGACTCGCGGCTGGAGGCTATGGTGAGCCTGCCGCCCTCGTCGGGCAGGGCGTCCAGGGCGTTGACAACGAGGTTCAGAATGGCCTGCTTGAGGGCGTCCTCGTCGGCAAAGGCCGTGGGCGCGGCGAAGTCAAACACCGGGGCGATGTTCTTGCGCTCCAGGTCGAAGCGCAGCAGGCCGTGCAGGCTTTCGCCCAGGCTCGGCAGGTCCAGCTGCAGGGGCGCTATGTCCCTGGGCCTGGCCAGGTACAGCAGGTCCGTCACCACGCGGTTCAGGCGGTCGGCCTCCTGCACCATGGTGCAGGCGTAAGAGGCCAGCGGCTCCTGGCCCTTCAGCTTGGTGGCAAAGAGCTGGGCGAACCCGCGCAGGGAGGAGAGCGGGTTGCGGATCTCGTGGGCCACGCCCGCCGCAAGCGAGCCGATGGCCGCCAGACGCTTGGCCTCGGCCAGGTCGTCCTCCAGGTGGCGCATGCGGGTGCGGTCGCGCAGCAGCACCAGGCGCTGTTCGCCCTCGCCCTCGCCTCCGCCCTCACCCTCGGCCCCGGTTTGCAACGGCAGGCTCAGCACCTCAAGGATGCGCCCGTCGTGGTCGTACTGCCGCCACTCGTCCTGGCGGGTGCCATCGGTGGCGGCCTGCTCGGCAAAGGGAAAGTCGCGGAAGCTCCGTCCGGTCAGGTCCGCCCCGGTGCGTGGGCCGGGGTCAAAGCCAACACCCTGGCCAGCGCCCTGGCCAGCGCTCTGGCCAGCATTGTGTCCCCCGCCCGGATTTGGCGCGGGCGGCGCCTCCGCCAGCAGCAGGCGCGCGGCGGAGCCGTTGGCCGAGAGGATGAGCCCCTCGGCGTCCAGGGTCAGCAGTCCGTCGGGCATGTTGTCCAGCAGCTTGGACTGGAAGCGTTCCAGCCGCGCGGCCTTCAGGGCCTGGTTGCGGCGGTTCAGGTAGGCCAGGGAAAGCATGAGCAGCACCGTGGCCGCCACAAGCACGTAGCCGGTTTGCAGCAGGGCGGCGTTGCGGTACTCGTTGAACTGGTTCAGGTGCCGCGCCGGGCTGAGGGCCGCCACCAGGAAGGTGGAGGCCTGCTGCGGGCTGCGCGCGGCGATGGGCGGGCTCAAATCCGGTGGCGGGGGCATTTCCACAACGGGGCTGAAGGGCAGGGGCCGCCCAACGCCGGGGGCCATGCCGCGCCCCATGCCGGGCCCGCCACCGCGTCCCATGCCCATGCCTCGCCCCATGCCTTGCCCCATGCCGCGCAGTTCGGGCGGTCCCATCACTGGGGGCGGCTCCGGCACGCCGTGGATGGCGTTGTTGCAGGTGCGGGAAAAACGGGGGCTGGAGCGCAGGGCGGCGAAAAGCGCCACCTTGCCGTTGTACATCAAGGGGCCAGCCCAGCGGCCTGTCACCTCCAACTCGGCGATGATCTCCTCCGGCAGGGCGATGGTCTCCTTGGCGTCGTCCTGGGCGGAGGACACCACAAGGGCGCCAGCTTCGTCGAAGATGCCGAGGAAGACGATTTCGCCGGAGGCGGCGTATTCCTGAAAAACGTCCTTGATGGCCGGGAAGAGTCGGTCGGCCAGGCCGGGCTCGCGGCCCGCGGTGTACATGACGCGCATGAGGTTGGCGTCGACGCCATGCACGACGGCTCCGGCGGAGAGCAGCAGGTGCTGGTCCACCAGCTCGCGCTGGCGGCGGATGTTTTGCCAGGTGAGGAACACGCTGCCCACGCCAAGCACCAGCAGCGCGATGACCGCCGCCAGAAATGGGCCTTTGTCCGTTTTGCGCGTGCGCAGTTCCATGTGCCTGTTCCCGCCGTTTGGCTTCGTGTGGCCTGATTGAATTCGAGTGATCCGTTTGATTTCGAGTGGCCGGGCGCGTGGCGGGGCCGGATTCGTTTGTGCATGGCCGCTTCGGGCGCGGCTGTCAACAGCAGGCAACGAGTGTTGGCAACTGGTGATACGTGTCAAAAGCTGGCCCCGCGCGCTGGGCTGAAATGCGCAAGCGGCCCGGCTGGTCAATCGCCAACCGGACCGCCTAAGCTCATCGGTGTCTACTGCTTGTTTAGGGTGTGGGCCTAGTTGCAGGCGCCGCCGGGGCAGCCAGCGCCACCCATCATGCCGCCCATGCCGCCACCCATGCCGCCGCCAGCGCCGCAGCCGTCGGGGCCATAGCCGCCGCCCATGCCGCCGCCACGGTGATAACCGCGTCCGTAGCCCTTCAGGCCGGTTTCCTTCTCAATCTCGGTGCGCATGGCCTGGGTTTCCTCATTCATGGCCGTGCGCAGCTTGGCGATGTCCGCCACCAGGGACTGGATGTCGGAACGCTCGGCCTTGCCGGACTGGCTCAGGGCCTGCAGCTCGGTGTGCTTGGCCCAGATCTTTTCGCGCAGTTCGTAGAGCTTGGCGTGGTGCTTGTCGACGATCTTGGA
>JAVBYL010000063.1 GCA_030824035.1 Humidesulfovibrio sp. | reverse complement strand
AAGATCCTCACCGACTCCGGCCTTGTGACGGTGCAGCAGGTGGAACACGCCGTGGCCAGGCAGCAGGCCACGCGAGAGGCCCCGCAGGCCCCCAAGATGCCCCAGAAGGACGCGGGCACCAGCCTGCGCGTTGCGGCGGACAAGCTCGACACCCTGGTGGATCTGGTGGGCGAGCTGGTCATTGTGCAGGCGCAGATTTCCCAGGTGGTCAGCGAGCGCGGCGACCCCATGCTCACCGCTCTTTCCGAGCAGCTGGAACGCCTGAGCGCGGAGTTGCGCGACAGCACCCTGGGCATCCGCATGCTGCCCATCGGCAGCACTTTCAGCAAATTCCGCCGTTTGGTGCGTGATCTTTCTTCCGAGCTGGGCAAGGAGATTGAGCTGGTGACGCGCGGCGAGGAGACGGAGCTGGACAAGACCGTCATCGAGCGCCTGGGCGACCCGCTGGTGCACCTCTTGCGCAACAGCCTGGACCACGGCATCGAGATGCCCGCCGAACGCGCCGCCGCCGGGAAGAAGGCCCAGGGCATCATCCTGCTGGAGGCCGAGCACTCCGGCAGCGAGGTGCTCATCCGCATCATGGACGACGGCAAGGGCATGGACCCGGAATCCATACGCCGCAAGGCCGTGGAAAAGGGGCTCATTACGCCCGAGGCCGACCTTTCCGAGAAGGAGACCCTGAGCCTCATCTTCCTGCCCGGATTCTCCACCGCAGCGCAAATCACCAACATTTCCGGACGCGGGGTGGGCATGGATGTGGTGCACCGCGCCATCGACTCCCTGCGCGGAAGCATCGAGCTTTCCAGCGTGCTGGGCCAGGGCACCACCATCACCATCCGCCTGCCGCTCACCCTGGCCATCATCGAGGGCCTGCAGGTGCAGGTGGGCGAGGGCTATTTCGTCATCCCCCTTTCCCTGGTGGAGGAGTGCGTGGAACTGCACAGCAAGGATGTGGACCCCACGCGCAATCAGCAGATCATCAACCTGCGCGGCGAGTTGGTGCCCTACATCCACCTGCGCCGCTGGTTCGAGGTGGAGGGCGCGCCGCCGTCCATTGAGCAGATCGTGATCACCGGGGTGGAGGGCCGCCGCGTCGGCATCGTCGTCGACCGCGTCATCGGCGAGCACCAGACGGTCATCAAAAGCCTGGGCCGCGTGTACCGCGACGCCGAGGGCATCTCCGGGGCCACCATACGCGGCGATGGAACCCTGGCGCTCATCCTGGACGTGCCGCGCCTGGTGCGCAGCGTCGTTGCGGAAACCGTGTAGCGTGGCGGGGCGCAGTGCTTCATGACTGACCGTAAATCCAAACAGCGGCGCCCGGCGCAGGGGGCGGACTCCCAGAACGGCGTCTGCCTCACCCGCATGGACCACAAGATTTTCGAGCGCTTCAGCGAGTTCATCAAGGAGGAGCTGGGGATAAAGATGCCCAGCTCCAAGAAGACGCTGCTGGAGGCCCGGCTGCAAAAGCGCCTGCGCGATTTGTGCATGAACTCCCACGAGGAATACTGCGAGTATCTCTTCAGCCCCAGCGGCATGGAGGACGAGCTGCCCAACCTCGTGGACGTGGTGACCACCAACACCACGGATTTCTTCCGCGAGCCCAAGCACTTCGACATTCTGACCAGCCGCGTGCTGCCGGAGCTGTACCGGCGGGGCGGCACGGGCCGCAATGTGAACATCTGGAGCGCGGGCTGTTCCTCCGGCGAGGAGCCGTACACCCTGTCCATGGTGCTCTCAGAGTTTGCGCGCATGAACGTTGGCTTCACCTTTTCCATCCTGGCCACGGATATTTCCAACCACGTGCTGCGCATGGCTGTGCGCGCCGTGTACCCGGAAACGAAGATCGCGCCCATCCCGCCGGAGTGCCGCAAACGCTACCTGCTGCGCAGCAAGGACCGCGAGCGCAAGCTGGTGCGCATCGCCCAGGAGGCGCGCAGCCGTGTGCGGTTCCGCAGGCTGAACTTCATGGAGGAGTTCCGCTTCGAGGGGCAGCTGGATGTCATCTTCTGCCGCAACGTGGTCATCTATTTCGACCGCGAAACCCAGGAGCGGCTGTTCACGCGCTTTTGCCACAAGCTCGTCCCCGGCGGGTATCTTTTCATCGGTCATTCCGAGAGCCTGGCTGGAATGACGTTGCCCCTTGTGCAAGTCGCCCCCACCGTGTATAGGCGTATCGGCTAGTCTCTACCACAGGAGCAGAAATGGGCAGGCAGATTCGCGTTCTGGTGGTGGACGACTCGGCGCTGGTGCGTCAAACGCTCATCGACATATTGCAGTCCGAACCGGATATCCAGGTGGTCGGCTCCGCCGTGGACCCCCTTGCCGCAGCCGAAAAGATGCGCGAGGTGGTGCCGGATGTCATCACCCTGGACATTGAAATGCCGCGCATGGACGGACTGACGTTCCTGCGCAAGCTCATGACCCAGCACCCCATCCCGGTGGTCATTTGCTCATCCCTGGCGATTGATGGCGACGAAACCACGTTCAAGGCCCTGGAGTACGGAGCGGTGGAGATCATCACCAAGCCCAAGGTCGGCACCAAGCAGTTCCTTGAGGAATCGCGCATTCGCATTTGCGATGCGGTGCGCGCCGCCGCCCAGGCCAAGATCCGCCCCCTATCCGCCACCGCGCCCATCAAGGTTTCGCCCAAGCTCGATGCGGACGTGATGCTCGCCAAGGGCGGGCCGACGAATTTCAACTTTCGCACCACGGAGAAGGTTGTGCTTGTGGGGGCCTCCACCGGCGGGACAGAGGCGCTGCAAGCGCTGCTCACCTCCCTGCCCATGGACAGCCCAGGCATCTGTGTGGTGCAGCACATGCCGGAGCACTTCACCGCCGCCTTCGCCAAGCGCCTCAACGGACTCTGCCGCATCAGCGTGAAGGAGGCGCAGGACAACGACACGGTCCTGCGCGGCCAGGCGCTCATCGCCCCCGGCAGCAAGCACATGCTGCTCAAGCGCAGCGGCGCGCGGTATCATGTGGAGGTCAAGGACGGCCCGCTGGTCTCGCGGCACCGGCCCTCGGTGGATGTGCTGTTCCGCTCCGGCGCGCGCTATGCTGGCAAGAACGCCGTTGGCGTCATCATGACCGGCATGGGCGACGACGGGGCCAAGGGCATGCGCGAGATGTTCGACACCGGGGCCTACACCATCGCCCAGGACGAGAGCAGCTGCGTGGTGTTCGGCATGCCGCAGGAGGCCATCAAGCACGGCGGCGTGCACAAGGTGCTGCACCTGCGCGACATCGCGGGCGAGGTTGTGCGCTACTGCAGGGACTAAGCCCCGCAGAGTTCTCCCTGAATCATTGCCCCCGCTGGGGAACTTTCCCCCTTGAAGGACCATTGTCCCGGCATTCCCGGCATTCCCGGCATTCCCGGCAACACCACGCCCTCGGCCACGCGGCGCAGGAACTCCCTGCGGCTTATCTCCCTGGCGCCGAAGCGCAGCAGGTGCTGCGTTGTTTGCTGACAGTCGATGAGCGTGCAGCCAGCCGCCGCCAGCCACTGCACCAGGGTGGCGAAGAGCGCCTTGGAGGCGTCCGGCTCCGCAAAAAACATGGACTCGCCAAAGAACACGGACCCGATGGACACGCCGTACAGGCCGCCCACCAGACGATCATCCCGCCAGCATTCCGCGCTGTGGGCGTGGCCCAGGGCGTGCAGCGCCTCGTAGGCGGCCACCATCTCCGGCACTATCCACGTGCCGTGCTGCCCAGGCCTTGGGGTGCAGGCGCAGGCGCGGATGACGGCGGCGAAGTCCTGGTCCAGGCTGAAGCGGAAGCGGCCGGAGTTGAGCACGCGCCGGAGGCTGCGGGGCACGTGCAGGCGCTCCGGCTCCAGCACCAGCCTGGGGTCAGGCGACCACCAGAGTATGGGCGACTGCTCGGAATACCAGGGGAAAATGCCGGAGCCGTAGGCCGCCAGCAGCCGCTCGGGCGCAAGGTCGCCGCCAACAGCCAGCAGTCCGTCCGGGTCCGCCTCCTCCGGGTCGGGGAACAGCGGGTCCTCGAAGAGCCGGTAGATGGTCATGCCAGCGCTCCCTGGCCCGGCTATTTGGCGTTGCCGCGCTCCGCCGGGGTGTAGGCGAAGATGAAGTCGCCGGAGCAGGTGCCGCTGGAGGACTTGGCGCTGCTGCTGGGCTTGGCCTCCGGGTCCACATCAGCCGCCAGGTCCACCAGCACCTCGCCGCCCTTTTGCAGGCTGCCGAACAGCAGCTCCGGCGCTATGGCGTCCTTGATCTCCACCTGCACCACGCGGGCCATGGGGCGCGCGCCGTAGGAGGGATCATGCCCCAGCACGGCCAAATGCGTGCGCGCGGCGTCGGTTAGCCGCACGGAAACGCGGCGGTCCTTCAACTGGTCGGAAAGCTCGCGGATGTTCTTGTCCACCACCTTGAGCATGATCTCGCGGGTGAGGGCGTTGAAGGGCACGATGGCGTCCAGCCGGTTGCGGAACTCCGGGCTGAACATCCGCTCGATGGCCTTGGTGGCCCCGGCCTTGCGGTCCACGGCGGCGACCTGCGGATCGTTGCGGGTAAAGCCCATGCCGCCCTTGGCCAGCTCCTGCGCGCCCGCGTTGGAAGTCATGAGCAGGATGGCCTGCCGGAAGTCGGCCTTGCGGCCGGTGTTGTCGGTCAGGGTGGCGTAGTCCATCACCTGCAGCAGGATGTTGAACACGTCCGGGTGCGCCTTTTCGATCTCGTCAAACAGCACAACACAGTGCGGGCTCTTGCGCAGTGCCTCGGTGAGCAGGCCGCCCTGGTCGAAGCCCACGTAGCCCGGGGGCGAGCCGATGAGCCGGGAAACCGCGTGCTTCTCCATGTATTCGCTCATGTCGAAGCGCAGGAACTGCACGCCCAGAACGTTGGCGAGCTGGCGCGCTAGTTCGGTTTTGCCCACGCCCGTGGGCCCGGTGAGCAGGAACGCGCCCTGGGGCCGCCCCGGCTGCTTCATGCCCGCGCGCGACCGGCGGATGGCCTTGCACAGCACGCCCACGGCCTCGTCCTGGCCGTACACGACCTTGATGATCTCGTCCTCCAGGTCGCGCAGGCGGTCCTTGTCCGACCCGGTGAGCCGCTTGGCCGGGATGCGCGCCATGCGCGAGATGATGCGCTCCACGTCCTGGGCGGTGATCTTGCCGGACTTGCTCCCTGCCATTCCGATCGGGCTTGCCGCCCCTGACCGGGCCGCCCCTGTGCGTGCCTTGGTCAGCGCGCTGGCCGAGAGCTTGTACTGTGCCCCGGCCTCGTCCAGCACATCGATGGCCTTGTCCGGCAGAAAACGCTCGGTGATGTACCGGGCGGAAAGCTCCGCCGCGGCCCTCAGGGCCGGGGGTGTGTAGCTCACGCCGTGGAAGCTCTCGTAGTGCGGCTTCAGCCCCTTGAGGATCTCCACCGTCTCCTCCACGCTGGGCTCCAGGATGTCGATCTTTTGGAACCGGCGCGAGAGGGCGCGGTCCTTCTCAAAATGGTTGCGGTATTCCTCAAAGGTGGTGGAGCCGATGCAGCGGATTTCCCCGGCCGCCAGGAAGGGCTTGAGGATGTTGGAGGCGTCCATGCTGCCGCCGGAAACCGCGCCCGCGCCCACGATGGTGTGGATCTCGTCCACAAAGAGGATGGCGTTGTCCACGCGCTTCAGCTCCGCCAGCACGGCCTTCAGCCTGGCCTCGAAGTCGCCGCGGTACTTGGTGCCCGCGATGAGCGCGCCCATGTCCAGGGCGAAGACCTCGGCGCTCAGGAACTGCTCCGGCACCTTGCCCTCGGCGATGCACAGGGCCAGGCCCTCGGCCAGGGCGGTTTTGCCCACGCCGGGATCGCCCACCAGGATGGGGTTGTTCTTGCGGCGGCGGGCCAGCACCTGGATGGTGCGCTCCAGCTCCGCCGCGCGGCCGATGATGGGGTCGATCTTGCCCTTGCGCGCGCGCTCGGTGAGGTTGCGGGTGAACTCCTCCAGGGGGTTCTTGCGCTCCTGGTTGTCCGGCTTGCCCTGCTTTCGGCGGCCAAGGTCGTCCTCGTGGCCGGGGGCGTCGTCCTCGTGCACGGGCTGGCCGTGGGAAATATACTCCAGCACGTCCAGGCGGGTGATGCCGTGGCTGGTGAGGAAATACACGGCAAAGGAGTCCTCCTCCTCGAACATGGCGGCGATGACGTCTCCCACCTGGACGATCTCCTTGCCGGAGGACTGCTTTTGCCACACGGCGCGCTGCATCACGCGGCGAACGCCAAGGGTTTGCACCACCTCGGTGTCGTCGTCCGGGGGCAGTGGGTCCATGTGGTCGCGGAAAAAGCCCTCCAGCTGGTCGCGGAGCTTGTCCACGTCCGCGCCGCAGGCGTCCAGGATGTTGGAGCCGGAAGGCTCGCTGGTCATGGCGTAGAGCAGGTGCTCCAGCGTCAGGTATTCGTGGCGGCGGCGCTTCACTTCGTGGAAGGCGCTGGTGAGAACGGTCTCAAGTCCCTTGCTCAACATGGGCTCACACCTCCTCCATACTGGAGCGCAGGGGGTAGCCCGCGCTCTTGGCCATGGAGTGAACGGTTTCTATCTTCGTCTCGGCCACTTCCGCCGTGAATATTCCGCATTCGCCAATGCCCTGCTTGTGCACGGCCATGGTGATGCGCACCGCATCGTCCTCGTTTTTGTGAAACACGCGCCGGAGCACGTGGATGACGAAGTCCATGGTGGTGTAGTCGTCGTTGTGCAGCAGCACCTTGAAGCGCCGTGGCTCGCGCAGCTCCAGCTCGTCGAGCAGTCCGGGCGCGTGCCGGGTGTCGTGGTCGTGGTCGCTCATGGAAAGAGAGTCTCCTGGTTGTGATGGATTCCCACCATGGCCATATTATGCACCTTCCACCGGCCTGTCGAGGGGGGCGTGGGCAAGTTCTTGGCGTAGCCTCAGCGCTTGCTCGGCCGGGAAGGTGAAGGACTCCTCCACGGGCAGGGAGCGCGCGGCGCGGTGCAGCCGGTTCAGCTCGTGGTAGGTGGCGGTGGAGGCTTGCTCCGGCGGCAGGGCCAGGGCCTGGGCGCAGGCCTCTATGCCCGCTTCGTCGCCCTCTATTTCCAGGTAGAGGCCAAAGGGCAGGGTGTCCAGGCACAGGGCGCAGCCATGAAGCCGCCATTTCTCGCGGATTTTCTCGTAGCGGAAGGCCGGGGCAAGGCCCAGGCCGGCGAGGATGGCGCCAAGGGCCGGGCCGTCGGTCACGTCCGTTTCGTGCTCCTCGTACACCTTCACCCCAGTTGCTTGGGGGGCGTGCGGCTTCTCCTTCAGGGTCAGCACAAAGCGTCCCTGCTTCTCGCGCAGGCGCAGCAGCGTGCCCCGGGCCTTGAGCCCGCGCGCCGGGTCGTCGTACACGGTGTTGGCCTCAAACCACGCCCCGATGCGCACCGCGCCGAGGGCCTCCAGCCGTTGCCGCAGGGCCGCATGGTCCACGTCCAGGTATTTGCGTTCGATCTCCAGGGCCATTTTTCGCTTTTCTCCTTGCGCCCGCACTGCTACTTGATTGGAGCGCTTGGCCATTGCCGGGCGCGCAGCCAAGCAAAGGACAGGTCGCGTGGTGCAGAAAATTGTGTTGCTGGGCCTTGCTGGTGCCGTGGGAACCCTGACACGCTATGGGGTTTCCGGGGTGGTGCAGCGCATGGCGGGCATCTCCTTCCCGTTGGGAACCTTCCTCGTCAACCTTTCCGGTTGCCTGCTCTTCGGCCTCGTGTTCGGCCTGTTCGAGGAGCGCATCGGCCTGCCGGGCGAGCTGCGGTTCCTCATCCTCACCGGGTTCATGGGGGCCTATACCACATTTTCCTCATACATGTTCGAATCCGTGACCCTGCTGCAGCACGGCCAGTGGCTTGCCGCGGCGCTGAATATCATCGGGCAGACCGTGGCGGGCGTTGCGCTGACCATTGCGGGCCTGGCCCTTGGAAAGATGTTGTAGGGCAAATAGCGCACGGCCACAACAGGTGCGCGGTTGCCCGGAACGGCGGAGCGAGGGGGAGAGCGTATGAAGCTTGCGGGCGAGGCGGACAGACTGCGGATATATTCCGGCGAAAGCGACAAGGTTGACGGCCGCCTGGTTTTTGAGGCCGTGGTGGAGGAGGCCCGCAGGGCCGGGCTGGCCGGGGCCACCGTGGTGCGCGGGTTGTGCGGGTTCGGGGCCAACAGCAGGGTGCACACGGCCACCATTCTGCGCCTGTCGGAGGACCTGCCCGTGGTCATAGAGCTTGTGGACAGACCGGAGAAGATCGACGCCTTCCTGCCCGTGCTGGACGGCCTGGTGCGGGAGGGCATGGTGACCCGGGACCGCGTGGACGTGCTGTATTACCGCCACAATGGCGGCGGCAAGCAGGGGGCCTAGCCGGGCGGCGGTTACTCCGCGCTGGTTTCCTCGCCCGCGAGCTCCACGATGGGCCGGTGCTGGCTCAGGTCGTACAGGCCGCGCACGGCAAACCCCAGCGTGAAGTGCGGAATGCGCTCGAAGTGGATGAAGCCGATGCTCTTGCCCTCGCCGATGTCTGACAGGGCCGTGAGGCCGACGGGCACGGGGAAGGGGATGGGCGCGGAGAACACGCTCTTGAGCCTGTCCGCGTAGTGTTCTTTCAGGTAGGCGATGATCTGGTCGCGTTCATCGTGGGTGAAGGACTCCAGCACCACGCGCCTGCTGCCGCTGGCGGCCTCGGCCTCGCCCATGCCGGAGGCGGCGAGCAGGGCGTCCCAGTCCATGGCGGGCTCTTCTTCCGGGTCCCAGCAGTGGCGGAACAGGTGCACATCGACATCGCGGCGGCCCTTGAAGCTCTTGATGGTCATGGAGACGGCAAAGGCGCGTTCTATGGGAAGAGAGCCTTCCGGCTGAATGATTTCGATGTCCATGACCTGGGTCCTCCAAGGTGTGAATTGTCGTGATTGTAAATGGTTCGGCCCCTCAAGACAAGGGGGCGCGCGGTACTGAAACCACACAGGGGCTTATGACGCAGCCGTTCACCATAGTCAGCGATTTTGTGCCCACCGGCGACCAGCCCCAGGCGCTCCAGGAGCTGGAGGCCAACATCCGCGCTGGCCTGCGCGACCAGGTGCTGCTCGGCGTCACCGGCTCCGGCAAAACCTTCACCGTGGCCAACCTTGTGGCGCGCCTGGACCGCCCGGCCCTGGTGCTTGCGCCCAACAAGACCCTTGCCGCCCAGCTCTTCAACGAGTTCAAGACCCTGTTCCCCCACAACGCCGTGGAGTATTTCGTAAGCTATTACGACTACTACCAGCCGGAAGCCTACCTGCCGCACTCCGACACCTTCATCGAGAAGGACTCGTCCATCAACGACGACATCGACAAGCTGCGCCACGCCGCCACCCACGCGCTGCTCACCCGGCGCGACGTGCTCATCGTGGCCTCGGTGTCCTGCATCTACGGCCTGGGCTCGCCGGAATACTACGCCAAGATGATCATCCCGGTGGAGACGGGCCAGCACATGTCCCTGGAGGCGCTCATCAAGAACCTCGTGGAGGTGCACTACGAGCGCAACGACGTGGACTTCCACCGCGGCACCTTCCGCGTACGCGGCGACGCCCTGGAGCTCATCCCGGCCTACAGCCGCGAAAAGGCGCTGCGCGTCAGCTTCTTTGGCGATGAGATCGAGTCCATCCAGGAGACCGACCCCCTCACCGGGCAGGTGCTGGCCACCCTGCGCAAGACCGTCATCTACCCCGGCAGCCACTATGTTTCCGACCAGGACAACCTGAAGCGCGCCACGGACGCCATCCGCGACGAGCTGCGCGAGCGCCTGGCGGAGTTCCGCCGCCAGGGCAAGCTGGTGGAGGCGCAGCGGCTGGAGCAGCGCACCATGTTCGACCTGGAGACCATTGAGGAACTGGGCTACTGCAACGGCATCGAGAACTACTCCCGGCACTTGGACGGCCGCAAAAAGGGCGAGCCCCCGGCCACGCTCATCGACTATTTCCCCGAGGACTTCCTGATGTTCGTCGACGAGAGCCACATCACCATTCCCCAGGTGGGCGGCATGCACAACGGCGACTTCTCGCGCAAGAGCACCCTGGTGGACTTCGGGTTCCGGCTGCCCAGCGCCCTGGACAACAGGCCGCTCAACTTCGAGGAGTTCCAGAACCGCATCGGCCAGGCGGTGTACGTCTCGGCCACGCCCGGCCCCTGGGAGATGGACCGCGCCCAGGGCGTGGTGGTGGAGCAGATCATCCGGCCCACGGGTCTGGTGGACCCGCTCATCGACATCCGCCCCGTCTCCGGCCAGGTGGACGACCTGCTGGGCGAGTGCAAGGCCCGCGTGGCCCGGAGCGAGCGCGTGCTGGTGACCACCCTCACCAAGCGCATGGCCGAGGAACTCACGGATTACTTCAACAAAATGGGCGTAAACTCGCGCTACCTGCACTCCGACATCGAGACCCTGGAGCGCATGGCCATCATCCAGTCGTTGCGGGCCGGGGAGTTCGATGTGTTGGTGGGCATCAACCTGCTACGCGAGGGCCTGGACATCCCGGAGGTGTCGCTGGTGGCCATTTTGGATGCGGACAAGGAGGGCTTCCTGCGCTCCGCCCGGTCGCTCATCCAGACCTTTGGCCGCGCGGCGCGCAACGTGGACGGCCGGGTCATCCTGTACGCGGACAAGGAGACCCCCTCCATGCGCGCGGCCCTTGACGAGACGGCCCGCAGACGCGAAAAGCAGTTGGAACACAATGCCATACATGGCATCGTGCCGCAGACAATCAAGAAGGGGCTGGACAACCTGCTCGGCGCGCTGGCCGCGCATGTGGCGCCGGATGAGACGCTTGTGACGGCGGACGACCTGTTGCGCGAGTTCGACCCCAAGCGCCTGCGCAAAGAGATAGCCACCCTGGAGCGCGAAATGCGCGAGGCCGCCAAGGAACTGGAGTTTGAACGCGCCGCGGCCCTGCGCGACCGCATTTCCAGCCTGCGCCAACGTTTGCTCACACTGGGAGAATGAGGGTGTCGCGACTGAATCTTGCTCATATCCGGTCCATCAAGGATAAATGGGGCTCCCTGTTCCAGTTTATCCTGGGCTTTCTCATCATGTGCCTCATTTTCTTGGCCGGGTTGTTCCTGTTCATGGAGGTGGAGGGCTGGAGCTTTTTTGAAAGCTTCTACATGATGGTCATCACCCTCTCCACCGTCGGTTTTGGTGAAGTGCATCCCCTGTCGTCGACGGCGCGCTTCTATACGTCCATCATCATCTTGTGCGGCGTCAGCACATTCGCGTTCATGGTGGGTTCCTTTTCGCAAATGCTGGTGGACGGGCATTTGCACAAGCTCTTGTGGAGGCGCAAAGTGCAGCGGCGCATTGATAAGCTCGATAATCATTACATAGTTTGCGGCTATGGCCGCATCGGCGGCGTGGTCGTGCAGGAGCTGCTCAAGGTCAGCTCGGATGTCGTCGTCATCGAACACGACCCGGCCCTGGTGGAAAAGCTGAAGCTTGACGGCATTATGCACCTCTCCGGCGACGCGACGGACGACGGACTGCTCATCGCGGCGGGCATCAAGCGCGCCAAGTCCATCGTCACCGCCCTGACGGACGAGGCGGCCAACGTCTACGTCACCCTCACGGCGCGGCAGCTCAACCCCAAAATCTCCATCATCGCCCGCGCCAACAACACCTCCCACATCACGCGGCTGGAGTTCGCCGGGGCGGACAAGGTGGTGCTGCCGCACCTCATCGGCGGGGTGCGCATGGCCCACACGGTGCTGCGGCCCACGGTGACGGACTTTCTCGACCTCGCCGTGCGCGGCAACATCGACCTGAGCCTGGAGCAGCTGGTGCTCAGCCCCAATTCGGAGTTCGTGGGCAAGAACATCATGGATTCCAACATCCGCAAGGAGTTCGACCTCATCATCGTGGCCATCAAGCGCGAGTCCGGCGAGCTGGTGTTCAACCCCGGCCCCAGGGAAGAGCTTTGCGCCGGGGACACCCTGATTTCCCTGGGCAGGCAGTCGGACCTGCGGCGCATCTGCGAACTGCTGTGAGCCCCGCCGTGATCAGCGACGCCATGGACCCCGTGCTGCGCATCCGCGAACTGCGCGCGCTGCTGGAGCACCATAACCACCGCTACTACGTCCTCGATGCCCCGGAGATAGCGGACGCGGAGTACGACGCCCTGTTCCGCGAGCTGCAGGCCCTGGAGGCCGCGCACCCGGAACTGGCCGACCCCAACTCGCCCACGCGCCGCGTGGGAGGCAGCGTGGCCGAAGGGTTCGCCACCTTCCGCCACCCCAGGCCCATGATGAGCCTGGACAACGCCATGAGTCTGGATGAGTGGCACGACTATGCCGAGATGAAGCTCTGTAATGCTTTCCGTGATGCACTTGCAGATCGCATTTTGAACGACATAGAGGTTGGAATTGGGCGTCCATTTGCGGTGAATGCAGACAAAAAAAAGGATGAACGACTTGCATTGGCTAAGAGAATTAAATCTCTAGTCGAGGTTAATCTATTGTCAGCGGCAAAAGGTAGTTGGGAATCCCTTATTGATGATCTCAGCAGCTTTTTGCAAAGCCAAGGCTATTCTCTTATTGATGCAGTTGATAAGCAACTCTCGCTTCCAGGGCTAGAGTCCATAAACTCAGCTAGCAAGCAACGGATTGCTTTTCCATCGATACAAGCACTATCGGCAGCGGTTAAAACTACTCCGCTTGAGGCTCTAAATACGTTTTGGGTTGAACCAAAGATGGATGGTTTTGCAGCAGAGCTTACGTATGAATCTGGAATGCTACGAGTTGCCTCAACAAGAGGTGATGGGCTTGTTGGTGAAGATGTTACAAGCAATATAAGAATGATACCTTCTGTGCGTGGTCAGCTGTTGTTCAGTAATAAGCCACAGCAGGAGCATCCACTTCTGAACTATGAAAGGAAGCGGAATAGAAGAATTCCATCTATTGTCGATATCCGTGGTGAAGTTGTTATTTTAAAAAAAGATTTTGAGGCGCTTAACGAGCGACAAGTTTTATCTGGTGAAGCTCCATTTGCTAATCCACGTAATGCTGCTGCAGGTTCAATCCGTCAACTTGATCCTAATATTGTCTATACCAGACCTCTACGTTTTTTCGCTTACGGTGTTGGGCGAGTGAACCTGCCAGAAGGTGGGCGCCACTGGACCACGCAAAAAACCATTTCAGATATTATTAATGCGTTTGGTTTTTTGAGGCCACCTGATGCCCAACTTTGTCATTCTGCCGAGGATGTCGGTCGCTTTTATCTTGATCTACAGGCACGCAGACACGAGATGCCCTTCGAAATCGACGGGGTGGTGGCCAAGGTGAACAACCTGGCCCTGCAGGAACTGCTGGGGCAAACGGCGCGCGCGCCGCGCTGGGCCCTGGCGCTGAAATTTCCGCCCGAGCAGGCGCGCACCAAGGTGCTGAACATCGCCATCCAGGTGGGCCGCACCGGGGTGCTGACGCCCGTGGCCGAACTGGAGCCTGTGCG
>JAVBYL010000091.1 GCA_030824035.1 Humidesulfovibrio sp. | reverse complement strand
AAGGACACAGTCAACGCCTTCTGCCTGCCGGGCGGCAAGGTGTTCGTGTACACGGGCATCCTGGAGCTCACCACCACCAACGACGAGCTGGCGGCGGTGATGGGCCACGAGATAGCCCACGCCCTGCTGCGCCACGGCGGCGAGCGCATGAGCACCGCCATGGTGGCCCAGTTCGCCGGCCAGGCCGGGGCCCTTGCCCTGGGGGCCAGCACCAACAACCCGGCGGCCGTGCAGGTCTTCAGCCAAGTGTACGGCATCGGCGCGCAGGTGGGCGTCATGCTCCCGCACAGCCGCTCCCAGGAAAGCGAGGCCGACGAGGTGGGCATGATTCTGGCGGCCAAGGCGGGCTACGAGCCCAGCGGGGCCCTGACCCTGTGGCAGAAGATGGACGCTTACAGCGCCAAGAAGGGGCAGAACACGCCCGCCTTCCTGTCCACCCACCCGGCCAGCAAGCAGCGCATCGCGGACATCAAGGCCAAGATGGGCGCCGTCCGCACGCAGTACTACCAGCGCGTCACACTCAACTGATCTTGCGTCAACACCATCTGTCGCCCCTGACGCGCACACGGAGGATGTCTTGGCACGTTTCGTGATACCGGCAGACGCATGATCCTCTGCACCAACTGCGGCACCAGCAACCAGGACGATGCGCACCAGTGCTCCAACTGCAAGCGCAAGCTCCAGTCGCGCCGTGTTGTTCAAAACGCCAACGGAACCAATGGCGCAAACGGCGGCGAGAAGGCCGAAACGCCCTGGCGCGTGCTGACGCCCATACTGAACGCCATGGACGAGCACGCGGCCAAGATGGTGAAGGACTGCGCCGAGGTATGGATCTACGCGGCCCTGCTGCTGGCCTCGGCCCTGGCCATGCTCTGGACCCAGGAGTGGTGGTACCTCGCCGGTGGCATCGTGCTTACCGCCGGGCTGGCCAAGCTGCGCGGCCTATAGCGCACCCCTAGGCAAGAACGCCCGGTCCACACGACATCCCACGCCCACAACGAGAAAGTCCCCCGGAGGCCGAAGCTTCCAGGGGACTTTCCCTTCACGCGCCGGGGCTGTGCCCGCTAGTATCCGCCGAAGGTATCGAACAGTTCGCGGCTCACCTCGATGATGATCATCCCGGCCTCGGAGCGCATGCGCACGTTCAGGGCGGGAATCAGGGCCACATCGTCGGCCACGTTGGTCCACTTGGTCATCAGGGCCTTGGGGTCGGCCTCGGCCACGGGAATGCTCTCCGCCATCACCCAATCTTCTTTCTCGGCCATGTTCCGCTCCTTACGCGCCCGGCGCGCCCGCTAGACGTAGATCCGCCGGTTGAGCCCCAGCAGACAGAAAACCTCGTACGTAATGGTGCCCCACCAGTTGGCCAGTTCCTCCGGCCGGATGGCGAAGGTGCCCTCCCCGCCCAGCAGCACGGCCCAGTCTCCGGCCCGCGCATCGGGAATGTCGGTCACATCCACGGCGCAGAGCTGCATGCACACGCGGCCCACCAGCGGCGCACGGCGACCCGCGATGAGCATCTGCGCCCCGCTGCCCGTGAGCCCGCGGCTGTAGCCGTCGGCGTAGCCAGCGGCCACGATGGCCACGCGCATGTCGCGCTCGGCCGTGTAGGTGCAACCATAGCTGATGCAGCGGCCCTTGGGCAGGGCGTGCACGGCGGCGATGCGCGTGCGCACCTCCATGGCCGGGGAAAGCCCCTTGCCCAGGTGCTCCCAGGCCGTGCCAGCATAGGGGTTGGCGCCGTAAAGCGCAATGCCCGCCCGCTGGCTTTGGTGGTGCAGGGCCGGGTGGCCCAAAATTCCGGCGGAGTTGGCGATGTTGGCCTCAACCTGATGCCCGGCGTCGTGCAGGGTGTCCACGATGGTGGCGAAGCGCTCGCCCTGGATGTGCACGAAGTCCTGGGCCTCAGGCTCGTCCGCCGTGGCCAGGTGCGAGCTGGCCATAACAGGACGCACGAGGGGCGCCTCGCGCAGGCGGTCGCACAGCCGGGGCACATCCTCCAGCGTAAAGCCCAGGCGGGCCATGCCGGTATCGAACTTGAGGCTGACGGGCAGCACCTTGCCGATTTTGGCGGCCTGGCGCGCCAGCTCCTCCAGTTGGCGGAAGGAACCCACAAAGGGGATGATCTGGTGCGACCACAGCAAGGCGTGGTCATCCGGAACCATGGGCCCCAGCAGGGAAATGACGCGGCCGGTGATCCCGATGGCGTCCATCTTCTCGCGCAGGGTGGCGCCCTCCTGCACGGTGCCCACGGCAAAGCTGTCGCAGCCGTCCTTGGAAAGGGCCAGGGCCACCTCAGACAGTCCGTGGCCGTAGGCATCGGCCTTGATGACCGCCAGGAGCCTGCTGCCGCGCGAGGCCAGCAGGCGATAGTTGGCCCGGATGGCGGCCAGACGGATGCGGACCTCAAACATGTTGTACGAGATGCTCATGGCGCGGGCAAAACTCCTGCAAGGCAAATTTCGGCCCGAACATCACACGGGCGACGGGGCACAATGTCAGACTTTGGCACCATCCGCAACCCATGAGTGCGGACTACGTACATTGAAAATTCAACTACTTGCGTTTAAATATACGCTCCAAATCTTGCGCACCCCATGACACCGCGATGGGCCGACCATGGGGGCAGTGGTCGCGGTCGGCCGTGGCCAGCCAGGCCTCCAGCAGGGCCAGGGCCTCGTCGCGCGCCAGCTCCGTTCCGGCCTTGATGGCGGATTTGCAGGACAAAAGAATCCACAGCGTCTCCAGTCCGGCGGAACGGTCGGAGAGCATCTCTCGCAGGAACTCCGTGGCCCGGCCCGTGGGCAGGCTGGGCGGAACCCCGCGCACAAAAAGCCGCCCGCCGCCCTTGCCCTCGGCGGAGAGATCCAATTGGAACCCGGCATCGCGCAGGCCCTGCCACATCTCCTGGGCTCGCTCCGCCTCGGAGGAATGCAGGGGCAGCTCCAGGGGCACGGCCAGGGGCTGGGAGTCGCCGCCGGTGCGGGCGCGGCGCATGTTCTCCAAAATCACGCGCTCGTGGGCCGCGTGCTGGTCCACCAGCACCAGGCGCCCTTCATCGCCGCCCGCGCCCTGGCGCAGCACCAGGTAGGTTCCGGCGATCTGCCCCAGGTACTCCAGCCCGCCCTGGGAGAGCGTGGTGGGGTCGCCCGCCGCGAAGAGCGGGCCCGCCCTGTGCCCGGCATCGGGCGTGTGTTGAGCAAAGCTGTCGCCGTGGCCGCCGGGCTGGCCGGATTGATGGAAGGGGCTGGGCTGGCCGGGCGAAAGGGGAAGCGGCACATGGCGCTCCGCCGGGGGAGAGCGAAATTCCTGCGAAGCGCGCCACAGGCCGGGCTTCTCGCCCTGCGACCACGCGTTGCCAGATACCCCGCCAGATACGCCGCCATATGTGCCCTGAGGGCCGCCATACGGTCTTCCATACGGGTTGCCATCCCCCTGGTCCCCATATCCCTGGCCCTGCCCTTGCCCATAGCCTTGCACAGGGTCGGCCACGGCGTCTTCCACGGCCACCGGGGCAAGGGCGTGGCGCACCAGGGCGATGATGGCCCCCTCCTCGCGGAAGCGAACCTCCAGCTTGGCCGGGTGCACATTCACGTCCACTTCCTCCGGCGGCAGGCTGAGGAACAGCGCGGCCTGCGGGTACTCGCCGGAAAGCAGGCGGCCCTTGTAGGCATCGCGCACCGCGCGCATGATGAGCTTGTCCTGCACCGGGCGGCCGTTGACGTAGAACAGCAGGCGGTCGGGCCGGTTCTGCGCGCGCGAGGGCCTGCCCGCCAGGCCGCTCACCGTCATGTCGCCGCCGTCGGGGTGCGTATGGGTGCGGGAAATCTCCACCAGGTCCGTGGTGACGGCCGGGGGCCAGAACTGCGCCAGGCGGGCCCGCAGGTCCTGCCCGCCGGGCAGGCGGAACACCTCGCGGCCGCCCAGGGTCAGGGAAAAGGCCACATCGGGCCGGGCTAGGCTCATGCGCATGAGGGTTTCCTGGCAGCGCTTGGCCTCGGTGGCCTCGCTCTTGAGGAACTTGAGGCGGGCCGGAGTGGCGGCAAAAAGCCGGCGCATCTCCACCCGCGTTCCGGCGGCCAGGGCGGCTGGCCCCTGCTCCACCAGGGTGCCGAACTCCACCTCCAGGCGGTGGGCCTCCTCGGCCTCGCGGAAGCGGGAGGTCAGGGTGAGGTGCGCCACGGAGGCGATGCTTGGCAGGGCCTCGCCCCGGAAGCCGTAGCTGGACACGCGAAACAGGTCCGCGGCGGAGGAAAGCTTGCTGGTGGCGTGGCGGGTGACGGCCAGCTCCAGTTCACCGGCCGGAATGCCCGCGCCGTCGTCCTGCACCACCAGCCGTGTAACGCCGCCTCCCTCCAGGGTCACGTCGATGCGCGCGGCCCCGGCGTCCAGGCTGTTTTCCACCAGCTCCTTCAGCACGCTGGCCGGGCGCTCCACCACCTCGCCCGCGGCGATCTGGTTGCGCAAGGTTTCTGGCAAAAGAATGATGGGGCGGCGCTGCATGCCGCAAGGATGCCTTTACTGCTTGCCGAAATCAAGCAGGTTGAAGCGCAGCTCAAAACTCTGGTCGCTGGGCTTGCGGCTGTAAAGCAGCTGCACGCTGTAGCACTGGTCTTCCCATGTCAGGCCCACGCTCTTTTCCAGGTCAACGCTTCCGGCTATGTCCATGCGGTAATCCGTGGTGAGCTTGACCTTGTCGGTGATATGCACATCCGCCCCGACGCCCAGCACCTGCACGTCCTTGGTGCGCTGCCGCTTGTACTCGTCGATGGGGTACAGGTAGTCGTAGTTGAAGCGGATCGCGCCCACCTTTTCCTTGGTCACGGTCACGGAGTTCTCATGCTCCGTAAACCGGGCGCGGTAGGGCGAATAGAACGACTTGGAGGTCAGGGTCAGGTACTTCTCCGGCTTGACCGACGTCTCAAGCATCAGGTCAGAGTAGGGCCTGCGGGCATACTTGCCCAGCATGTCGGAACGGGTGGCCTCGTCGCGGTCGAAGGACTGCTCCAGGCGCACCCGCAGGAAGTCCAGGTAGTCCGTGCTGGCCACGGGCATGGTGGCGTTGCCGTTGGGCGCGGCCATCACGCTGCTGCGCTTGCGGTCGAACACGTTGGTGACCGAGTAGGTGATGATGTTCCGACGCACCAGCTTGTCCACGGCGTCGAACTGAGGCAGGCGGTCCTGGGACTGCGGCACGGGCTGGTAGGCATACTCCACGCGCGGCATGACCGAGTGGCGCACGGCCTGCCACAGGCTCTCGCCCACGTTCTCCTCAGTAGCCTCCAAGGGGCCCTTGCCCAGGCTGAACACCCGGTGGATTTCCGTAAAGCCGGTGAACCCCAGCTCCGGGAAGGTGCGCGTCGGGGTCTTGTTGGCGGTGGTGAGCGAAGACTCGTTGGTGTACTGCGGCACGGTGTACGAGGTGGTGCGCAGGCCAGCGCTGGGAATGAGCGTGAAGGGCCCCAGGGGCAGCGGCAGGCTCACGCTCGGCCGCACGTCCATGCGGGCGCCACGGGTGCCGTATTCGCGCCAGAAATAGTTGAACCGCGAGGCCAGTTCCACATCCAGCGGCGTGCCGGGCAGGTTGTCCTTGAAGGCGAACAGGTTCACCTCGGGCAGGGTCTGCACCGTGGGGTTCTTGTTTCCGGGGTTGTTGCCGTTCAGGTAGGCCAGGTTCTGCGTCCAGCCCACCTTGCCCGTCACGCCCACGCGGTCCCAGCTGCGGGAAAGGTAGACCACGGAATTGCGCGTCAGCGAGTCGGCCACGTCGATATCGCGGCCAAACTCCTTCAGGAAGTTGCGGCGGCTGGAATCGAACCCGGAAGCTCCGCTGCCGAACTCGCGCAGGTAGTTCTGGTCGCTCACCGCGTCCAGGTCCACCTTCAGCGTCCAGGCCGGGTCGAAGGCATAGCCGTTGTACTTGCTGCGCACCCACCAGCGGCTCTTGTTGGGCCGCGAGAGCCCGTCATCCCGCAGGTACAACTCCTCGTCGGCGGCGTTGACGGCGGACTTCCTGTCGCGCAGGAAATCCACGCGCCAGTCGCCCTTGCTGCGGGGGTCCTCGGCGTGGCGATACTCCACGCCCTGCATCAGGCCACGGCGGGTCATGACGTTCTCGTAGAAGGTCATGTCGTGTTCGTCGTCTATGGCCCAGTAATAGGCCTGGTTCACCACATAGCCGCGCTGCCGACTGCTGGACATTTCCGGAATGAGCAGGCCGCTCTGGCGCTTGGCCCCGCCCGGCAGCGAAAGAAAGGGCGAGTAGGCGATGGGCGTGTCCGCCGCGTTGAACTTGGTGTGCCAGAGCTTGGTGCGGCCATCAAGGTTGATGTCGCCTTCCTCGGCCGTGAAGGACCAGGCGGGCTTGTCGCCGTCGCAGCCCGTGACCTTGGCGTTCTTGAAGCGGTAGCTGGACGCGGCGTATTTGCGGATGGTCTCGCTCTGGAAATAAATGTGCGACTTGCCCACGAAGACCTTGCCGTTCTTGAGCCAGCCCAGCATGTTGCCCAGGTCGAACTCGGCTTCCTCGGCCTCCAGGATATCGCCCTCCCAGGCCACGCGCACGTTGCCCTTGAGCACCACCCAGCGGCTGGCCTGATAATAGCGGATGAAATCAGCCTTCAGCGTGTTCAGGCCCTTGGCGATGGTGGCGTTGCCCACGGCCTGGATGAATTCGCTGTCGTGCTGGCCGGAGATGCTGTCCGCAGTGAGCTTCCACTGGTCCGGCGCGGCGATGCCATCCTGCGGGATGGGCGCGGGCGGTGGCGGCGGCATGAGGGAGGCCTGGTCATTATCAAACACCGGAGGGGTGCTGACGCCCATGCGCAGCTCCGGGCCGGTGCTGGTCATGCCCAGGGGGAACTGCGGGGGCTTGGCCGTGGTGGCGGCTGTGCCCGCCGACAGGGGGGCCAGGGTCTCGCGGGGCTGCACCATGCGGGTGTCGGCGTAGTCCACGCCGCGCAGTCCTGCTGTGCGCGATTCTGCACCGCGCGTGGGCGCCTGCGTCGGAACTCCGACACCCGGAACCGCCAAACCTCCGCCCTGGGCCAGGCCGTACCCGGCGCCGGAGGCGGGCTGCGCGCCGCTGTCTGGTGTTGCCTGGGCAGTGGCCTGACTGCCGGAGCCATTCGCCTGAGGGAAGGCGGTAACAGGCAAACGCACCTCCGACGACTCCGCCACGGGGTCGCCGAAAACGGCCAAGGTCTGCCCCGCCCAAAGGCAGTGCAGCAGTCCCAAGGCCATGATGAATGCGAAACGTTCGCGCCTCAACCCTCAATCATCCTTTACTTTTTGTGGCTAGGCCTTGCGCCCGTCCAAATACGGGTCGGCCTTGTCCAGGTAGTTTTCCACATAGTCCCGCGCCGCGTCCTCAAGGGTGGTGATGGGAGCCTGGTAACCGGCGGCGCGCAGCTTGCCCATGTCCGCGCGGGTCATGTACTGGTACTTGTCGCGGATGGTCTCGGGCATTTCAATGTACTCGATGTCCGGCCTGCGGCCCATGGCCGAGAACACGGATTTCGCCAAATCATTCCAGGTACGAGCAATTCCAGTGCCAACGTTGAACACGCCGTTGACCTCCCGGTGCTCCAGCAGCCACCAGAGGATGTCCACGCAGTCCTTCACGTACACAAAATCGCGCATCTGCCCGCCGTGGGGGTATTCCGGCCGGTAGGACTTGAACAGGCGCATGCGCCCGGTTTCGTGGATCTGCTTATGGGCCTTGCAGATGACGCTCATCATGTCGGCCTTGTGGTATTCGTTGGGGCCGAACACATTGAAGAACTTGATGCTCGCCAGATGGTCCAGCATGCCGGTGCGCTGGGCCCAAAGGTCGAAGAGGTGCTTGGAATAGCCGTACATGTTCAGCGGCTGCAGGCGGCCCAGGGTGGCGTGGTCGTCGGCGAAGCCGTTCTCGCCCTCGCCGTAGGTGGCGGCGCTGGAGGCGTTGATGAACCGCACCTCGTGCTTGAGCGCAAAGCGGCAGAGCACCTGGGTGTAGCGGTAGTTGTTCTCCATCAGGTAGTCGGCGTCGCGCTCGGTGGTGGAGGAACACGCGCCCATGTGGATGACCGCCGTGGTGCCGAAGGGGTCGTCGCCCTCGGCCATGAACTTGATGAACTGGTCCTTGTGCAGGTAGTCCGCATAGCGCAGGTTCACCAGATTCTTCCACTTGTCCGTGCTGGCCAGGTTGTCCACCACCAAGATGTTGTCGATGCCCAGGGTGTTCAGCTTCCAGATCATGGCGCTGCCGATGAAGCCCGCGCCGCCGGTGACGATGTACATATGTCGGCTCCTTCACGATTATGGGACCGCGTTATGCCTGGGCGGTGGCCCACCCGGGGCATGATTGCAAACCGGGGATAGTACCCGGACAGGCCCTGCTTGGCAATCCGCCCTGCGCAGCCCCCCGCGCGCGAAAAAAACAATCACAAATATTGCCATTGCATGACGCGCCATTATCTTCTATGAATGTGAAGTCACACAACACCCCCCTGGGTGGAGGGGTTGTGGTTTCCCTTTATAAACATGAGGCAAGGAGTATTTCATGAGCATGCGCAAAGGCCCTCTCTACACCGTCGTGCTGGCGGCCCTTCTCGTTCTGGTCATGGCCGTGCAGGCCCAGGCCGAAACTCTGAAACCCAAGGTTGATAATTTCATCCTGTTCACGGACTACTCCGGTTCCATGAACATGAGATCTGACGCCATCGGCAGCACCAAGATCGTTCATGCCAAGGCTCTGCTGTCCAAGATGAACGCCGAGATCCCCGCCCTGAACTACCAGAGCGGCGTTTACACCTTCGCCCCCTTCTCGACCCTGCTGGCCCCCGTGGCCTACGACAAGGGCAAGGTGCTCACCGCCACCCAGGCCATCAAGACCGACTATGAAATTTACGGCCGCAACACCCCCATGGGCATGGGCCTGGAAGACCTCGACCCCGTCCTGGCCAAAATGAATGGCAAGACCGCCGTCATCATCCTCACCGATGGCGACTCCAACTACGGCACCGACCCCGTTGCCGAGGCCAAGGCCCTGTACACCAAGTACAACGGCCGCGTGTGCTTCCATGTGGTGAGCTACGCCGACAACGCCCGCGGCAAGATGGTTGTGGACGAGATCCGCGCCCTCAACCGCTGCACCGTGTCCGCCGACGCCAAGGCCCTGGGCGACGCCGCCGTGCTCAAAAAGTTCGTGCGCGATGTGTTCTACGACGTTGAGGCCGACGCCGCTCCCCGCAGCATGGCCCCGGCGGGCGCTTGCGAAACCATCACCTTCGGCAACCTGAACTTCGGCTTCGACAAGTTCCAGATCGTCCCCGACATGCTGCCCGCCCTGGAGCAGGCCTTGGCCGTGCTCAAGACCAGCTCCTGCGACAAGTTCATCGTGGAAGGCCACACCGACAGCGTGGGCGGCGTGCCCTACAACCAGAAGCTGTCTGAGCGCCGCGCCAACTCCGTGGCCAAGTGGCTCATGGAGAAGGGCTTCGCCGGCAAGCTCAGCATCGAGGGCAAGGGCAAGCTCCAGCCCAAGTACGACAACAACACCTCCGAGGGCCGGGCCCTGAACCGCAGGGTGGAAATTCGCAGCAATTAGTTGTAAGCTTCTCCCTGCGACAACGCAACGATGCCAGATGAAAGGGCTGCGGGGCCAGGTTCGCCCCGCAGCCCACATTCCACCGGAGAAGACATGCGCAAAGTTCCCGCCCCGAGCCTGCTCGCTAGTCTGGCCCTCACGAGTCTGTTGCTCGCCACCGCCCTGCCCGCGCAGGCGGAAGATGCCAGCCCGAAGGACGCCCACGCGGCCAAAGGCCAGCTCCTGGCCTCCACCGACCCCACCCCGCCCATCCACATGGACAAGGACCTGGCCCTGGAGCACGAGCGCTTCACCAGCTTCGCCCGCGGGCACGTGCAGCGCATGAACGCCAACATCATCGGCGGCAAGCACAGCATGAACGTGCGCAAGGGCCACGACGGCATGTTCCGCGCCACCTACAAGGCCATCGACACGGCCGAGGTGGTGTGCCAAGTGCGCCGGGCCGACCACGACCCCAGCTATTTCGTCGGCGTCATCATCTTCAAGGAGCAGGTGCTCGAGAGCGTGGCCAAGAACGCCAACGACTGCCGCAACGGCTCCTTCCAGCCCGTGGCCGAAACCGCGCACCGCGTCATCTTCAGCTCCAAGCGCGGCGGCGGCTGGCACTAGCCGCCAGCGGCCCAGAGCCCACCCATGCCCGGCAAGCAGCTCCACACAAACGTCCAGTTCTGGCGCGACGAGGGGCTCCCCGGCGTTGAGGCGCGGCTTTCCACCTACCGCAAACACGCCTTCCGCACCCACATCCACGCGGAATACTCCGTGGGGCTCATCGAGCAGGGCAGCACCCGCTTTCCGCTGGGCGGAACCATGCACACCGCCCAGGCGGGCCAGATGGTCTTCATCCACCCGAACGAGCCCCACGCCTGCAACCCGGACACCGCAAGCGGCATCTCCTACCGCATGTTCTACATTGCGCCCGGCTGGCTGGCCGGGGCCACCGTCCATGGCCGCGCGCCGCGCTTTGTGCGGCCCGTGGTGGACGACCCGGAGCTGTACGCCGCATGGCGCGAACTGCACGAGGCCTACGTTTGGGGCGCGCCCCTGGGCGAAAAGCAGGCCCTGCTCCTCACCTGCCTGCGCGAGCTTATAGACCGACACGCGGACAGCACCCTGCAGACTGAGAGCGACAGGCGGGCGGACGACAGACAGGCGGGCGACAGACAGGCGGGCGGCGCCCGCGAGCACCAGCAAGAATTTCAGCCTCTGACAGCGACCTCCCCCCAGGCCAAGGCGGACAGCGCCGCCATCGCCCGCGCGCGCAAGCACTTGGCCGCCAGCGTGGGCGTGCGTGTGCCCCTGGACGAGCTGGCCCAGGTGGCTGGGCTCTCCCGCCACCACTTCGCCCGCAGCTTCAAGGCCGCAACGGGCCTGCCGCCGCACTGCTACCAGCTCCAACTGGCCCTGGAACACGCCAAGCGCCTGCTGGCCGGTGGGCTGCCCATCAGCCAGGCCGCGCTGGATGCCGGGTTCGCGGACCAGAGCCACTTTTCGCGGCTGTTCCGCCAGTTCACCGGCGCCACGCCTGGGCAGTATGTGCTGAATAAGCCCTGCGACAATTGGCCGTGCGAGACTCGGCCCTGCGAGGCGTGCCCGGAAGCCGCCGCCGCACTTTAGCCCAAAAACCGCAAGAACGTTCCATACGCCGCACCCGGCCCATGCGATGGTGCGCCCATGAACACACCCCTTCTTCCCTATTTGTGCCTGGCTGGCGCGGTGCTTTTGTGGGGCACCAGCTTTGTGGCCATGAAGTTCGCCCTGCTGGGCTTTGCGCCCATGGCCGTGGTTTGGATGCGCATGGCCCTGGCCTCGGCCCTCATGGCCCTGTTCTGGAGCCGGACTCCCCGCGCCGGCCGCCAGCCGGGCGATGTCCGCTGGCTGCTGCTCGTGTGCCTGTTCCAGCCCTGCCTGTACTTTCTGCTGGAGGGCTTCGCCGTCTCCCTCACCACCTCGTCCCAGGCGGGCATGATCTCCGCCCTGGTGCCGCTGCTGGTGGCTGCCGGAGCCTGGGTGTTCCTGCGGGAGCGGCTGTCGCCGCGCACCATCCTCGGCATCGCCGTGTCCATGGCGGGCGTGGTTTGGCTGTCCCTTTCCGGCCGGGCGCAGGAGAACGCGCCCAACCCCGCCCTGGGCAACATGCTGGAGCTGGGGGCCATGGGCTGCGCCGCGGGGTACATGCTGGTGGTGAAGCACCTGTCCAGCCGCTACAACTCCTGGCACCTCACCGGCCTGCAGGCCTTTTCCGGGGCCGTGTTCTTCCTGCCCGGCGCCCTCGCCGCCGATGCCGCCGCCTGGACCGCCGCGCCGCTGGTTTCCTGGCTGGCCGTGGCCTACCTGGGCGGGGTCGTCACCCTGGGAGCCTTCGGGCTTTACAACATGGCCGTGGCGCGCATGGCCTCGGCCCAGGCGGCGGCGTCCATCAACCTCGTGCCGCTGGTGGCGGTGGTTTCCGGCTGGCTGCTGCTGGGCGAAACCCTGCCCCCGGCGCAACTGGCCGCCTGCGTCGTCATCCTGGGCGGGGTGCTGCTGGGCCAAAGCGGCGGCAAGACCGTGCCGTAGACTGGCGGGCGCGGGTCTCCGGCGCTCTTTCTCTGGCTTCCGGCGTCCTCACGACCTGAACAGTTTATTTTTTCAACTTGCATTCCTTTGTTATACGGGCATAAAAATATAGAGGTAAAGAATGTAGAATTGAGGGCTATTTCCGAGAATCGCCAACGCATGCCAGGAGCGCACAGTGCAGCACCCTCCCCAGATGTCCGGTGGCCAAGGCTCCACACAAAGCATGCGTGTCAGCCTGCGCACGGCCATCATGGTGATCTTTTTCTGCTTCGGGCTGATTTTGACCACCCCCCTGGCCTGGGTGAACTATTCCCAGGGTTCCAAGGCCGCCCTGGAAGTGGCCGGGAGCCTCTTTGAGCAGGCCGGGACCAACGTGTCCTTGCGCACCAAACTCCTGGTGCAGCCCTTTGCCTTCCTGGGCGGCACCGTGCATCTTCTTCCCGGCGCCAGCGCCACTCCAAGCGGGTTCACACACCCACTGAAGCGCACCTTCCTGGACATCCTGGAGGATAATCCCCAGGTCTATTCCCTCTACTTCGGTTATGCCGATGGCGGCTTTTTCCAGGTTGTCTCCCTCAAGGGCCGACCCAAGGCCAGCGCCAACCTGGGAGCCCCGGCGGGAACGCATTTCGCCGTGCGGAGCATTGAAGCCAAGGGCGGCGCGCGCACGGAGAGCTGGCAGCACTTGGACCAAAACGGCAAGGTGCTTGCGTTGGCCGCGCCGCGCCCGGCCCACTATGATCCGCGAACCCGCCCCTGGTTCAGCGCCGCCGAGCGGAACAACGGGCCGCAGCAGACCGATCTCTATGTGTTCAGCAGCACCCAAGAGCTGGGCCTCACCGTGTCGCGCCGCATCGAAGCCCCCGGCCACATGGTCTTCGGCATGGACCTGACCCTGGAATCCCTGTCGCGATTCCTGGCCAAGGAGAAAATCGGCGAGTCCGGGCTGTTGTTCCTGTTCGACAAAGACGGCGGGCTCATCGGCCACCCCGACGCCTCCCGTGTGACCATTGCGCGCACGGACAAAAGCGGAACGCAGGCCATGGAGCGCGCCACGGTGGAAACCCTGGGCGATCCCCTGGCCATGGCCGCCTACGGCAAATTCGCGGAGGCAGGCAAGGTTCCGTTGCCCCAACAGCTTATGCGCGTGGACGGTGTGGACTACCTGCTCCAGGTGCGCCCCGTGGCCGAGCTTGGCACAAACAGGGACTACATGGCCCTGGTGGCGCGGGTGGACGACTTCACCGGCCCGCTTGCCCGCGCGCGCAACCAAAGCCTGCTCTTCGCCTTGGGAATCATCCTGGTGGTGGTGCCCTTGCTCGGCATGGCCGCCAGAAGCTTCTCCAAGGGGCTGTGGCTGCTGGCCAGGGAGGCGGAGCGCATCCGCAACATGGACCTGAACTCCCA
>JAVBYL010000186.1 GCA_030824035.1 Humidesulfovibrio sp. | reverse complement strand
AACCTGCACGTCTGGTTCATGGACTGCACGCCCGAGTTCGGCGTGCCCTGCTACAAGGCCATCGTCACCGGCCGCCACGGCGATGTGAACAAGGGCATGGGCGCGCACCTTTCCGGCCCGCGCGCGGCCGTCTCGGCCATGACGGAGATTCCCTACCCCTTCCCCGGCCCGGCCACCCAGCCCGCGCCGGAGGGGCTGCCCGTGCGCCTGCTGGAGGACCTGCCCGACCACTCCACCGGCAGCGCCGCCGGGGACCTCATGGTGCTGGAGGAAGTGCTGGTGACCAACGGCTGCAGGCCCAGCTACGTGGACATGACGCGCAAGGACCTGGGCATTCCGGTGGTGCGCGCGCTGGTTCCGGGGCTGGAGTGGGTCTCGGACTTCGACCGCTTCTCGCGGCTTTCGCCCCGGCTGTACGCGGCCTACCTGCGTCAGTTCGGTGCGCTGTAGCCGCGGCGGCCCGGAGCCTTCGTGCGACCGTCTCGCACACGCTCTCTCGCCCGCTCTCTCACATTGACGCGCGGCCCTGGCAGCATGTAGGACATTCCCGGCTGCCCGGGTGGCGAAACTGGTAGACGCAAGGGACTTAAAATCCCTCAACCTTCGGGTTATGCGGGTTCGAGCCCCGCCCTGGGCACCAAGGAAATAGTAGGCTCCGCTGGCGAACGAGAGAGTTCACGGCGGAGCTTTTTGTTGGCAAGAGGCAATTCTGTACAAGGATAGTACAAGGATTCTAGGAGGCGACAACCGCCTCAACCGCGCAGCAGAAATATTTTGCCCAATCGCCACGGTCGTACCAACGCTTCCACCAAGACCGAAAATGTGACTAGTTTGAAA
The DNA here is from genome assembly GCA_030824035.1 of Humidesulfovibrio sp. Lineage (GTDB taxonomy): Bacteria > Desulfobacterota > Desulfovibrionia > Desulfovibrionales > Desulfovibrionaceae > Humidesulfovibrio. Next base: position 13,566 of record JAVBYL010000186.1, on the reverse strand, counting down.
ACAAATCACTTGCGCACACATAAGCCCATAGAATATGGCACCCATAAATATTCACCAGGAAGTCAAAGTCATGGAAATATTGGGGCAAGAGATTACCTTGGGCTGGGCCAAGCGCCACGCTTGTAGGCATCTTAGATCCAACTGGCTCCTTGCTAAGCCGATCCTCAAAGGGCTGCCAGCATTTTTACTTGTTTATTATAAGCACCCAAATTTCAAGACAGCTCTCGACGCCAACCTTCCTAAGTGGCTGGCCACCATAGCTAACACTTACGAGCCTTGGCTCACTGCCCTAGCAGTGATCATGACGGTCGCAATGCTTTGGAGCATCCCTTCAACTGAGTCAGATGAAATTAAGGCTCCAGGGCAAATGCTCATTTCCCTTGAGAAGCCCGTAAGCGAAAAGGCGTACCGGCATGCGAACTTCGTTGAGCAAAAAATAGCTATCCAAGGCAGGCAACTCGGTGCTGGCAGAATCCCGCTCTGCACAGCAGAGTGTCTAGCCCTGATGGACCCCAAAACACAGCTAGAAAAAATCCTTGAAGCTCTTGAAGACTTCCTACGCAAAACCACAATTCAAAGCCGAAAGGGTATCATTAAAGCAGTACTTTTCATCCTTGACCGTGGCGCTATCACAGACAAAGTTTTCTGGCCCAGAGACGCCCGCCCTACCGTTTCAAACGACATGCTGATGAGCTACCCAACGGCGGCAAAAAGGGCATATACGACTGAGGAAGCGGTCTGGATCACCGACGTATCCAAGGCCATTCAATACTCTAGGTCATTGTCGCCAGGCGACATGGTTTCCCTTTCCGAGAGCGAATTGATGTTCATTGATCCCAGCCAGGACGAGAAAAGGGGCTCCTTGCTCTGCTACCCCATTTGTGTTGATTATTTACAAGGCGTAAGAATGATATTAAGTATATTCGTGAAGAGGCCAGGCGTTTTTGACGAGTCCAACCTGGAGTACTACACGACCATGCTTAAGCCGTTTGAAAAGCGACTAAAACTTGAGTACTCCGCCCACCTCATCAAGGAGCGAGCCGATGTCTAAGGACAAGGTCACCACGTTCAAAAACGGTGGTTCATACAAAATCAAGCCCGCGACTGGCAAAGAACCGGTCTTTTCAAGCACTAACAAACTCCAGAGCTTCCTGTCACAGTTCAAGCTGATCGACGGAGTAGTCGCGAAAGTACGCAAATAGGCCACCCCCGCCCCCTCAAGCTTAGGATCAAAATTCAGCCCCCCTCATTGAGTTTTTCTGCTCAATGAGGGGGGCTCGTGCTCACAGCCTGTGGAACTCAGTCCGGCAGCAGCTCCAGCGCCGCCTCCTTCAGCGTCCCGCCGTTGCGGGCCTTGTGCTCCTTGATCCGCTCGGCCAAATGGATGGGCTCTCGCCACTCGATGCAGCCCGCGTTTCGGAGACCCTCGCCAGAGCCCGGCGCGTCGAGCGCCGCGGCCAGCAGCACGCCCACATGGCGCAGGTAGGCACGCTTGGCCTGGTAGACCTTGGCGAAGATTTCAGAACGAGTCACTGTCCGGCCCTCCCTCAGCCCCTTACGGGCCTGGTTCCCTTGAGGCTGCTGGGCAAAATCCAGTCGGTAGACACCGAGAGCGGAAGATTCAAATTGCTCGGCGGAAGCCACTCGGGCAGCGGAGGCAGGTCGAGCTTGCTGCCCTTCGAGGCCGCCAGCATCACAGCCTCGCGGCGCACGCCAGCCACGATCTGGGCGGCGTCATGCAGCTCCCGGAGCCGCTGGAGATACTCCTCGGCGGCTTTGGCGGTGGCCGCTTTGATCTCCTCCAGCAGGGAGAGACCCTCGCCTTCGAGAAGCCGCTGGGCCTCTTCGACCACAGGGTCGGCGAGCTCGAACCTGGCGAAATTGATCTCGTCGGCCAGAACGGCGGCCCGGGTCTGCTCCATTTCGAGCGAGAGGCGCACGCGGGTGGCCTCCTTGTCCAGGTCGACCACAGTGGGCTCATCGCCCGCCACGATGGCCTGGCGGCGCTTCTCCTCCAGTCTGCGCAGTTCGTCCTGCAAGGCTGCGGTCTGACGCTTGGACGCTTCGGCTCTCGCAGTGAGCTCGCCGAGAGCATCGCCCATGCGGGCCACGGCGGCCTCGTAGCGGTTCTTCACGACCTCTGCCTGCTCGATGAAAGAATGCTTCTTGGACATGGTGGTTCTCCTTCCTTTTCTGCTGTTGGGTTAAAGGTTCTGTGTCGGCTGCTTCGGCTGCCAAGGGAAAACTCGCTTGACCACCGGCCAGGTCGCCTCACAGCGGAGGCAGCGCCAGCTCTGGGGATCAAGGGGTCGCGAGGCTGTGTCATCACGCCCGAGGTGGCGGGAGCCGCAGCGCGGGCAGAAAGGTGCGTTCAAATCCAGCAGTCCCATTTCACGATCCTCCTTCTCGGTTTGTGGCCTGTTCGATCAGCACGCCCAGCTTGACGCCGAGCGGGGTGGACTTCTTGGGCCTGCGCCTCTTGGGTGGCCCTCCCTGGACATGGCCGCAGGAGCAGCACTTCGCGATGGGGTGCGCCCCCTGGCACTCCAGGCTGATCCAGAGCGACCCGCACTTAGGGCAGCGCATGAAAGCGGCCTCCGATGTTCCGCTCGTTGGACTGCGGCTGGGCCTCGAATCCGAAGCGGCAGGCGAGCCCTGCGTGGACATGCACCAGCACGCCCTGCGCCTCGGGGCGCAGACACAGCCCCGCCGTGATGTAGCCAGGACCGTGCTGCTCCCGGCCTGTCGGCTTGAAGTGCTCACAGGTGAGGCACATGCGGCGCGGGTCGGCCTTCTTGCGATGCTTGGGCTTATGAGACATGGTTGACCTCCTCGCCCAGATGGGCATTGAGTTGAGCCCAGATGGCTTCTGGGAGCTTTGCCCGGTGCTTTCCGGCCCGGACCATGGCCTCGATCTCATGCCGGGGCCGCGGCTCCTGCCCGAGCTCCCGGGCCAGGAACTCGTCGAGGGTCACAGCCCTGCGGATCTCGTCCGCGAGCTGCCCGGGGGTGTCTCCCCGGCGCTCCAGAGACTCCAGGCGACGAGAGAGGCTACCGGACATGGCAGCCCCCACCAGATGCCTGCGCCGCAGCATGGATACGTTCACTCGGGGTCAACCCCGACGTGTAGACAACGACATCCGGCGACAGGCCCAGCCGCATGTGGGCGCGGCGCAGCCGCTCCGTCAGGAGCACGTCGATGGTCGAAATGAGGACCGGCACCCCCACCTCCAGGCGCTTGATGCGCCCACGCAGGCTACTGGCGCACATGGTCCGCCTCCTTGCCGAAACGGGCTTCCAACTCCAGAACCCGAGACTCCAGGTCACTGTCCTTGATGATTCCCGCCAGCACGTTGGCGCAGTACACACGAGCCTTCGCGCCGGTCTCATCCAGCGCCTTGTCCTCAAGCCGGTCCAGGACGTTGGCGAGGTAGCGCCGGATGTCCTCCAGGGTCTTGAATCTGCGTCTTGCCACAGGGGTATCCTCCTTTCCTTAATTTCTGCTGCTGGTTACATTACTTTTGACCGTCAGTTTTTGCCGCCGGGAAGCTGCTTTGCGTAACACGAATTGCTGCACCGGTAGCACGATCGCATGGCTGCACCGGCTTTGCACCGAGCTGCACCGGACCACCCTATTTCACAGGTGGTGAATGTCCTGTAAGCGTTGTGGCTCAATGACTTTGAGACATTTCTCATCTGCACCGGCCTTGCACCGCACAGCACCGGGCACTCTGCACCACCTGCACCACCCCCTTTAGGGGGTGCTGGTGCAGTGCAGCGGTGCAGCAGGAGGCAACGAGAGGCTAGAAGCATCTAAGAACCCCCTCCTGTGAAAGATGAAGGGCACGCTTGGCGATGAGCCGCTCGATGGCACGTCGAGCTGTGGACGCCCTGGCGTAGGAGCCGTCCTCGACGAGTTCCGCGACCAGGCTGTCCATCGTCATCGCCACGCCTGTGCCGAAGCTGTTGCGGACCCGAGAGACGATGATGCGCTGCTTGTCGTCGAGCTTGGCCGGGGTGACGGTCACATCGCTGGCCGGGATTTCTTCAAGCACCAGAGAGGTGACGGAGCGGCCCTTCGCGTCGAGGCCCAGCTCGATCTTCAGCGTGGCGAAGGCCAGCGTCTCCGACATCTCGGCGTCACGCTGCTTGCGGCACTCCAGGATGCAGCCCGGGCCGCTCTTGGCGTGCTCCACGCGCTGCACCTGAAACGATGCGTCCAGCGCCGCAGGGAGCGCGTAGGCCCCTCTGGCGCGATCCTTGGCGTTGTGCCCGGTGTGATGCACGACGATGCGGGCGCCGCGGTGTCCCATGGCAGCGTTGACGCCCTGGATGAAGGCGGCCATATCTTTGGCGCTGTTCTCATCCCCAGGGCCGAAGCACTGCGCCAGGGTGTCTACGACCAGGGCGGCCAGCGGCCCGTGCTGGGCCTCGATCAACTGAATCTGCTGCCGGAGCAGGTTGACCTGCTGGGCGAGGCTGAAGGCGATGGGCACGGCGCAGTAGAACACGTCGAGCTGGCCTTTGACGCCGTGGTGGCGCTTCCAGGCCAAGCCGCGAGCCCGGATGCCGGAGGAGCCCTCTCCCACGACAACGAGGCAGGGGCCTTTCTGCACCTCCCGGCCACACCAGGGGCGGCCTGCGGCGATGTGGTAGACCATGTCCAGGCCGGTGAAGGACTTGAAGCTGCCGGACTCGCCGAAGATCAGCGTGAGCCCATCTCGCGGGATGAAGTCCTCGATCCGCCAAGCCATGGGCACGGCTGGCAACTCGTCCACATCGTGGAAGATGTGCAGCCCTTCAAGAACGGGCGAAGCGGCGGATCCTTGTGCCACCGGGATGGTCGAGAACGCGTCAGCGGCGGTCAGGTAGAAGCGCCCGTTCTGCGCTGCGATGGCTCGGGGGATAGAGTATCTCGGGCAGGTGCGCTCGCACTTCTCCTCGAAGTGCCCGGACTCGCGGAACGCCTCCAGCATCTTCTCGGGATCGCCACCCGTGGCCCAGGCGAGGCGGTTCATGATCGCCAGCTCAGCTTCGGACCGGCTCGGGTGCTCCAGCAGCGCGCCGTCCCACAGCTCACTGAAGCGCGGGAACGTGGCGACGCAGAGCGCGATGGCCTGCTCGGCGGTCAACGAGTTCCCCGGCCCGGATGCCCCGTGCGAGGCTGTGGCGGGTGTCTCGCCGCCCCCAAGGTGCTTGGCGTGGACTGCTTCAATTTGCGTCTGCCGCTCTGCCAGAGGGTAGGCAGGCTCAAGAGACCGCCCTGTCACGGTCAAGAAGCGCTCGGTCTCGTACAGCTCGACCGGCCCTTTCTTTCGGCGACCGGGCGGCAGCTTGCCTCTGCAAAAAATCCGCAGCCCCATGCCGGAAGGGGAGACCTCGGTGTAGCTCGCCAGCTCAGCCACGATCTCAGCGGCCCAGGGCTGTATCGCCGACCCATCGAGGCAGCCGTCGAGGTCTACGCCTGTGAGCCCATAGCTCTCGGCCAGGATCAGCCCGACGCCGGAGTAACCGCCGCGCTGGTAAGCCGCGACGGCCTGCTCAAACGTGGTTCCCGTCTCGGGCCGGCTGCTGTCCGCTCGTTGGCCCGTGGCCGGGCTGTAGGGCACTTTGGCGAGCTTGGCCTGGCCGGGCTTCTGCTCGGCCCGCCACACCACCCAGGAGGGCAGCGAGCGCAGTTCCACCGGGACGCTGTCGAGCACGGGGGCAGTCATTACCGGCCCCCAAGGTCGAGCACGACAGGGCCGCACATAATCGCCGCGCCCCGCAGCTCTTCCAAATCAACAGGGCCACAGGGGTCGACGAAGAGCTCCCCGTCCATGACGCTGATGGAGATGTGTTCGATCGCCTCGGTGCTTTTGGCGCGCTGCGCGTCGGGGCAGCAGACCTCGACCCGGTGCGGAGCGTGAATGTCGCCTCGCTTCTGGCACAGGGAGTACTGCTTGGAGGTCACAGGCTCACCCTGCGGCGCCTTGATGGGCCCGCTGTGGGCGCACATGAAGCAGGGCGTGACGTTGCCGAGCCGCCAGATGAAGGTCCGGCCCTCGATCTCGGCATCGCTGGTGATGCGGATGCCACGCTCTGCGGCGGCGTCCAGCGAGGCGAGAAGCAGGTTGACGTTGAGGCCAACGCGGGAGTTGACAATGGGGTCCGGCATGGTAGGTTGGGTCATCGAAAATCCTCCTTTTCCTTTCTGTGGAGCCCTCGGCGTTGGTGGCGCCGGGGGCTGCTTCTTTTGTGGTCCTTCGCTCCTCCCATGCCCTTCCCGTTTCACCCAAAGTCAGCCGTCGCGGGCAACTCCACCGGGCGGAGCTGGTCGGCCACCCACGCGGCGGCATCACTGGCCGGGTAGTAGACGCCCTTCCCGATGAGCATCCTGCCCTTCGGTCCCACGCCCTTGCTGTCCTTGTTCGCCAGCGTGCCAGGCTTGAAGGCTCCGCCACTGAACTCGTGGAACTTGGTGCGGGGCACGATGTCGCTGGGCCACTTTTCAGTCAGGCTCTTGATCAGGGTCTCTCTGTCCATTTGGTCCTCCTAGAATTTAAGGCCACATCTTTATGGCTTTCTGCTACAAAAAAAAATTACGCCTTTTTCATCGTCTCCATAGCCCGCACCAAAACCTGCGTGACGTTTATGATCTTCGCTCCCGCTATGGGATAGTTGGGCCTCAAATCTCTTACCGCTTGCGCAACAGCATCAAACAATGGTGTCGGATAATACCGCGCAACAAACAGGCTACGCACGCCCCCATCATGGTACTCTACCCTGACGGCTACGGTATCTTCCCCAAGGATATACCCATGCAGAAATCCTATGCGTGGAGAGAAATCACAGTTATCGGCGGATACCAAAACAAACAGCCCCGCACTCAAAAGGTGCGCAGCTTCCTCCCTTGAAAACCCGGCATGTAGAAGTTCCTGAAAAACACAAATCTTGAGCACATCTTCTGTGGACCACACGTTTCTCGAACCCGGACCCTGTGCCCTTTCGATCGATGGCTCGACATAGCCACGGTCTATCCACTGCTGAAGCGCAGTCCGCTTAAGCCCGAGGAGGCGCGTGATGTCTTTCTGTTCGAAGCGTTCCATGGCCTCCTACTAGCCACAACGATGTGTCCTTGTCAACGATTTTTTATCACCGGGGGCAGAATTTCATCGACCCTACTCCGCAGCCCGGAGCGGCACGACCTTTCCGGGCTTTTCGCAGCCCAGGTTCTCCAGGGCCGAGCGTACCGTGGAGGCGTCGGACTTGATGTACCGGGCGGCCATCGCCATGACGCGCCAGCCCATCGTGTCCATGAGCTCGCGGATGGTCAGCCTCCGGGCCAGCCGGGTGGCAACTGTGTGGCGGATCGAGTGAAAGGTGAGCTTGTCGTGCCCGGTGCGCCCCTCGTTCAGGCCGAGGCTCCCCACCGCGGTGGCGTAGGAAAGCGGGGCCTGGTCGTAGGGCTTCCCGCTTGCCCGCCTGAAGACGTGCTCGTCAGGCTTCCCGGCGGGGATACTCTGGAGCAATTCCTCCAGGGCGGAGGTCATGGGCAGCTCACGGTGGTCTTTGTTCTTGGTGTTCGAGAACTGAATCAGGCCACGCACGAAGTCCACCTGCGCCCACCGGAGGCCGAAGATCTCCGAGGCCCTGGCCCCGGTGAGAAAAGCGAAGCGGACGAACCTCGCGGCGTGGGGGTCACTCTCGGCCAGAGCGGCCTGGATGGCGTCCTCTTCCGCACGGGTGACGACGCGTGTTCGGCGATTGCTGTTGCCAGGCCCGGCGCAGCCGATCCGCTTCCCGCTGGGCGGCGGGTTGGAGATCACGCGGCGGTCATAGGCGAAGCGCATGATCCGACGCAAGGTGCCAGTGATGTACTCCTTGGTGCGGGCAGACAGACCGCCAGCGGCCAAGCTCTTCACCAAATCATCCCAGTGTGGGAGGTCGATGTCCTCCAGGCGCTGGCGGCCCAGCAGCGGGCCGATCCAGGTCTTGAAGTGTTGCACCTCCTTCTCCCAGGTGCTGCCCTTCTTCTGCGTCCGGGCCACCGGGGCGTACTCGTCCTCAAAGTATCGCTCCAGCGTGATCCGCCGCTTCTCCTCGGCCAGCAGCGCCTCCTGGGTGGCCCGCTTCTCGCGGCGCTGCCCCTCCCGCATCTCGTCCAAGGTGCAGGGGCCTTGCCGCAGCTTCTGATTTCGCTTGAGTGTGTCGAGCAGGGCGAAGCAGTCGGTGGGCTTAACGCCCTCGCTGGCCCAGCCCACGCCCTCCATCTTGGCCTTGCCCTCCCACCAGTAGGAGAGCGCGTAGTAGCGGTCAGGCTGGCGGCCATGCTTCCGCGTCTCATGCTCCCGGTAGCGCACCCCGCCCTTCCCATCGGCGTCTTTCAGCGGCACCCACCTCATTGGCAAAATCCCTCCCGCGAAAATTCTGTACAAGGCCTGTACAAGGATTTCTTCTGACGAACCGTTTTTCATCGTGACAAATAGTGAAGGCAGAATATCACGACTACCAAGGCATCTCAAGCATTTCCTTGTACAAAAGGGATGAAATGTGGTGGATGGTGAAGGTCAATTCCTGGGACTTAAAATCCCTCAACCTTCGGGTTATACGGGTTCGACCCCCGTCCTGGGCACCAAAGAATAAGAAGGCCCCGCCGCGAATGCATGAATTCGCGGCGGGGCTTTTTTGTGGTCGAAAGATGCCCCACTCCTGCCCCACTGGGCACAAGTGACGCCGGGTAGGATCAGCGACGAATTGCTGGCTCTTGCGAGTGTATACCCCCCTGCGCGCATGCCCCCGGCGCACTGGCCGAGAAACCAATTGACTTTACTGGAGCATCTTTTAAAAATTGTAAGTCATTGTAGGGACTGAGCGCATGCCTGCCCGTGCATATTGCCGCAAACCATCCCGCATGTCCCGGGAGGCATCCTTTCCCGGCCAGAAGCGACCGTGTGCGAGGAGAACTAAATGACTCGTCGTTTTGTCAGCTTGGCACTTTTGCCTGCCCTGCTGCTCTTGCCACTGGCCACTGCGGGTTGCGCCCCGTTGCCTTCTCCGGCCTCGCCGCCGCCAGAGGTGGAGGCAACGACGCACGGCGCCGCTTCACGATCGGGGCAAAACCCATCCTCAACCACGCTCCCCAAGCCCTCGGTGACGGTGTTGCCCGGCGATATGGAATCACCCAACGCGCAATACGTCAGCGCCCTGAAACAGGCACTGGGGCGCGCCGGGTACGCCGTCGTCAACGCCAACGCCCAATGCCTGCTTACGCCCAGCATCAAGCTGGAAGGCCAGGAAACCGCCAAACGCAAGCGGATGATGCCGGGCTTCGGGCTGGAGGTCGCGGCCATCAAGGCAGTCATCGGCGCAGGCAAGTACCTTTACGACAAAGAATTCGTGCCCGTGACGGCGGACACCACCCTGCGAATCCAATGCGGAGGCGAAAGTGTGGAACTGACTCGACACTACGAGCATCAGGACAGCACCCCTGAGGAGATCTCCACAGAGGTCGCGCGCGAACAGGTGCGGCTCCTGGATGCCTTCGTGGCCGAGAACCTGAATGCTCCAGGGCGCTGATCAACTTTTGGGGGAATCCTCCCGGTGCTTGGCAACATCCCCCAAACGAAGTACACTATTGAATATCATTTGTTTTACAGACATAATGGCATATACGGTTTCGTTTTGCCCCGCCTGGATGGTTGACGCTTGTTGGATGTTGACGCTTGTTGGATGTTGACGCTCGCACTCTCGGCACTAACGCTTCTCCAAATCAGGACGGTCAGAATGCTTCAACGGCTGCCCCACGCAACGCTTCTCGTCCTGGTCCTGGCCTTGGCGTTCGGTCTGCAAACCGAGGCTCACGCCGCCAAACCAAACATCGTGTTCATGCTCATGGACAACCTCGGCTACGGTGAGGTGGGAGTTTACGGCGGTGGCATTCTGCGCGGCGCCCCCACTCCCCGCATCGACACCATGGCCGGACAGGGCCTGCGGCTCCTGAATTTCAACGTCGAAGCGCAATGCACGCCCTCGCGCTCTGCGCTCATGACGGGTCGCTTTGCCATCCGCTCCGGCACGTACGCCGTGCCCCTTGGCGGACAGAACGATGGCCTGCCCTTGTGGGAGGTCACCCTGGCCCAGGCACTGTCCAAGCAGGGCTATGCCACAGGCATCTGGGGCAAGTGGCACCTGGGCAGCGCCGAAGCGCGTTTTCCCACCAACCATGGCTTTGACGAATGGTATGGCATTCCGCGCAGCTACGAGGAGTGCCTGTGGTTGGAGCAGAACGACGCCAAGGGACTGTGGACCGCCGTTGGCTCCAAGCAAGGCTGGAGCAGCAAGATTGACCCGCCGCAGCATATTTATGAGGCGCGCAAGGGTGAAAAAGCACACAAAGTAGCGGTGCTGGACTTGCAGCAGCGGCGTTTGATGGACGCAGAAATCACTCGCCGCGGCATCGACTTCATGCGACGCCAAGCCAAGGCGGCCAAACCGTTCTTTGCCTATTTCTCGTTTTCCCTGGTGCATTTCCCCACCAAGCCCAACCCGGAGTTCGCGGGCAAGACCGGCAACGGCGACTGGGCCGACTGCCTGGCCGAAATGGACCATCACGTGGGGCAGGTGCTTGATGCGGTGAAGGAATTGGGCATCGAGAAGGACACCATCGTCATCTTCACCAGCGACAACGGCCCGGAGGCCGTTCATCCGTGGGAAGGTTCACCCGGCCCCTGGCGCGGCACTTATTTTACGGCCATGGAGGGCTCGCTGCGCGCGCCGTTCATCATGACTTGGCCCGGCAAGGTTCCGGGCGGGCGCACCAGCAACGAGATGGTGCACATCGTGGACTGCTTCACCACCCTGGCCCAGGCGGGCGGCGCAAAAATCCCCAACGACCGCGCCATTGACGGCGTGGACCAGATGGCATTTTTCCAAGGCAAACAGCAGCATTCCAACCGCGAGAGCTTCCCGGCCTTTGTGGCCAATCGGCTGACCGCCGTGAAATGGCGCAACTGGAAGGGCCACCTGCTCTGGCAGGAGCGGATGTTCGATCCGCCGCAGCCCCTGCCCATCCCCAAGCTTGTGAACCTGCTGGTGGACCCCCGCGAGGAGTTCGACGTTGGCCCACAGAACGACTGGGTTGCCGCGCCGCTGATGAAGGTCGCTGAGGAGTTCGTGAAAAGCCTGAAGGAATACCCGCCCATTCCGATGGGTGCGCCCGACCCCTACGTGCCACCCCGTAAGGCTGGGAAATAAGCGGCGTGAGCCCGGCGCGATGTTTTGGACCACGAAGGCGCGGCCTGAATCGCCGGTGTGGCGCGTGCGCGTGAAGCGTTCGCACCTGCTTGTGGCAGTGCTGTTGCTTGGCCTCTGTCTGGCATCTCCGGGCCAAAGCCAGACGGCACAATCGGCTGGCGTTCCCCCAAACGCTGGCGGCATCACCGGCTCCGAGGGGTGCAAAAGCTGCCACAAGATCTTCCACGACCTCTGGGCCACATCGTTTCACGGCTTGGCCATGCGCCCCTTCACCGAGACCTTCTCCCGCCAGTTCCTCACGTCTCAGGCTCACGCGCTGACCATTGGCCGCGCGCAGTACCAGGCCGTCATCGGCGCTGGGCAGGGCTGGATCGCGGAGCGCATTGGCGGAAAGGAGAAGACCTACCCCATCACGTACGTGCTCGGCGGAAAAAACGTCTTCTATTTCCTCACCCCCCTTGGGCGCGGCAAGCTGCAAACCCTGCCCCTGGCCTACGATGTGCGCACGGGCGAGTGGTTCGACATGGCGGCAAGCGGCGTGCGGCACTTTCCCGGCGGCAACGCGTCCGTGGACTGGAAGGCCTGGCCCTATACCTTCAACACCGCCTGCCGTGGCTGTCATGTGAGCCAGCTTTCCACCGGTTACGATGCCGCGAAGGACGCCTACAGCACCACCTGGCGCGAACCGGGCATCAATTGCGAAAGCTGCCACGGCCCAGGCAAGGCACACGTTGAGGCTTGCCTGTCCGCGCCCAAGGACAGCCCTCCCAAGGACCTCAAGATCATCCGGGGCGGACGATCGTTCAGTGCGGAGCAGAACAACGCTCTGTGTTCCTCGTGCCATGCCAAGGCGCGGCAGTTCACCAGCGGCATGCAGCCGGGCGAGCGGTTCTACGACCACTTCGATCTGACCGCCTACGAGAGCCCGGACTACGCCCCGGATGGTCGCGACCTGGGCGAGAACTACACCTACACATCATGGTCGCGCAGCCCCTGCGTGCGCTCCGGCAAGTTGGACTGCCTGCACTGCCACACCTCCAGCGGGCGATACAAATTCGCGGATCCCCTGCGCGCCAACGAGGCCTGCCTGCCGTGCCATGCGCAGCGGGTGGCCGAGGCCCCGCAACATTCCCACCACCCGCAGGGCACGCCCGGCAGCCGCTGCGTCTCCTGCCACATGCCCATGACGAGCTTCGCGCGCATGCACCGCTCCGACCATTCCATGCTTCCGCCAACTCCGGCCACAACGCTGGCCTTCAACTCCCCCAACGCCTGCAACGGCTGCCACAAGGACAGGGACGCCGCCTGGGCCGACGCCAAGGTACGGGCCTGGAGTCCGCGAGACTACCAGGCACCGGTGCTGCGCATGGCCGGGCTCATCGCGGCGGCGCGCAAGGGCGACTGGGCGCGGCTGCCCGAAATGCTCCAGTGCCTGACCGACGGGCAACCCGGCCTCCAGGCCGACGCCGTCGTCAAGGCCTCGCTTCTGCGGCTGCTGCGCGCATGCCCAGCCCCGGAAAAGTGGGACGCCGTGCTGCGCTGCATGTCCTCATCTTCTCCCCTGGTGCGGGGCGCGGCGGCGGAAGCCCTCTCCACCTGGCCCTCCAGGCAGGCGGCCCACGCCCTTCTTTCCGCCGTGTCCGACGACTTCCGCCTCGTGCGCATCCAGGCCGCGGCCGCGCTCTCAGCCCTGCCGGGCGCCCTGGTCAAACCAAACACAACCCAAACCCGCGCCCTGGCCCAGGCCCGGGCGGAACTGCTCGCCTCCCTTAAGGTGCGCCCTGATCTGTGGACCTCGCAATACAACCTGGGCAACCACTACCTGGTTCAGGGCGACAACGCCCGCGCCCTGCGCTGCTACAACGCAGCGCTTCAACTCAACCCCGAGGGCGTGCAGCCCCTTGTCAACGCCGCCATGGCCCATGCCCGCATGGGCGATGCAGCCAAGGCAAAGGAGAAATTGGAAAAGGCCCTGCGCCAGGACCCGAACAACGCCCCGGCCCATTTCAACCTCGGCCTCCTCCAGGCGGAACAAGGAGACCTAAAGGCTGCGCAAGAGCATCTGCGCGCCTCGTTGCGGCTGGACCCCACCATGGCCGAGGCGGCCTTCAACCTGGGCCTGCTTCTCTCTGAAAACCGACCGGGCGAGGCCCTGCACCTGCTCAAGCAGGCAGTACGCTTACAGCCTCAGGAGCCCCGATTCTCTTACACTCTGGCTTTCTACATGAACCGCGCTGGCGACCAGGACGGCGCGACCAAAGTGCTCACCAAGCTGCTGCGCGCGCACCCGCAATCACAGGAGGCAACGCTCCTGCTGCGCCAGATTCAGTC
>JAVBYL010000368.1 GCA_030824035.1 Humidesulfovibrio sp. | reverse complement strand
GGCGTGAAAGCGGGCGCGGTGCCCCAGGCTACTTGCCCGCAACCTTCTTGATGTCGCCCAGCTTCTCCTGGACCTTTCCGGCGTAGTTCTCGGCCTTGCCCTTGGCCACCATCTCATGGTTGTTGATGGCTTTGCCGATGGTCTCCTTCACCGAGCCGGAGGCCTGGTGAAGCTTGCCTTCAATCTTGTCTTTCGTGCTGGATTTCATATGGAATCTCCTGTCTGATTACAGGTGGGGGAGGGCGTTGCTAGATTCTGCCCGTGAGGAGCAGGACCACAAGGATGATGGCGATGAGGCCGAAGCCGCCGCTTGGGCCGTACCCCCAGGACCGGCTGTGCGGCCAGATGGGGATGACGCCCAGGAGTGCAAGCACCAGGACGACGAGCAGGATGGAACCGATGGTCATGTGCTCTCCCTTTGTTAGGGGTTGTTAAGGGTTGGCAGGGTTGGCAGAGTCGGCGTCAACGGCCCACAGGGGGGCGTTTATCCCGCTTAGCGTGTGGCGCCTTGCCTGGATGAGCCGACGATGATCTGGAGCACCTTGAGCACGGAGTGCTTGCTGGCCGCATCCTCGTCCCTGGTGTCCGCCGCAGTGCCGATTCAGCCAACGGTGATGTTGTTGACCACCTTCTTCACGCCGTGCACATCGCTCACCAGCTTCTCGGCCAGGTCCTTTTCCGCCGCGTTCTTGGCCTTGCCGCTCAAGGTGACGATGCCGTCCTTGGTTTCCACGTTGGTGTTCAGGGCGCTGGTGGAGCGGTGGTAGAACAGGGCCGCCTTGACCAGGGCGGTGGTGGAGGCGTCGTCGATGGATTCGCCCGCGGCGTCGATTTTGGCGGCGGCCTTGCTCAGCTTGGTGGCCTTGCCGGGGACGGTCATCTCGTTCTTGACGCTTTTGACGCCGTCAACATCACCGGCGTACTCGGTGGTCAGGTCCTTTTGGGCAGTGCTGGTGGCCTTGCCCTGCAAGGTAACGACGCCATTCTTGGCGTAGACCTTGGTGGCGGAGGCGTTCACGTTATTGTGGAACAGCAGGGCGAACTTGACCTTGGTGATGAGCCAGGCGTCCGTTCCGGCAGCTGGGGTGGCGCCCTTCACGCTGAGCTTGTTGTCCACGGCACGCACGCCGGGCAGGCTGGCCACGGTGTCTCGCGCAAGGGCCTTGTGCGATTCCTCAGCCACCGTGCCGGTCAGGCTCACGTCGCCGGACCTGGACATCACCTTGATGTCGTCGTTCTTGAGGTAGGTTCTGAACACGTAGGTCTGTTTGGCCGAGGCCTCGATGCGGTCGTCCGTCGATGCCGCGTACAGCTCGGCGTTGCTCATGAACAGGAAGGTGATGGCCGCAAAGAGCGCCAAGATATGCAGATTCTTTCTCATGTCGTGATTCCTTTCGGTTATAGGGGCAGGGGGGGCTTGCCCTCCATCGCTTTCGTGGGGTGCAGCAGGCTCGAATGCGGTGCCTACTGCTGGCCCTTGATGCGAATGTCGTTCTTGACGCTCTTCACGCCCTCGGTCTTGTGCGCCAGCTCGGCGGCGGTGTTGATCTCCGTCTGGTACCCCACGAAGCCCGTGAGCTGCACGACGCCCTTGAAGGTCTCAACGCTGATCTCGGCGGACTTCAGGGCCGGATTCTTGAGCAGGGCCGCTTTGACCCTGGCGGTGATGGCGGCGTCTTCAACATACTCGCCAGCGCCTTCACTGGTGGTGGTCGTCTTGGCCTTGAGCCGCACGTCGTTGCGGACATCCGTGGCGCCCTGGACCTTGCGCGCCACATCCGCGGCCAAGTCGATCTCGGCCTGGGAGGCGACGAAGCCGGAAAGCTGCACCACGCCCTTGAAGGTCTCAACGTTGATCTCGGCGGACTTCAGCAGCGGGTCCTTCAGCAGTTCGGCCTTCACCTTGGTGGTGATGACTGCGTCATCCACGAACTCTCCGGTTCCTTCCTTGGTGGGGCTGGATGAGCAGCCAAAGGCGAGGGCCAAGAGCGTTACGAGGCAAAGCTGGGAAATGCGTTTGCAGAAT
Organism: Humidesulfovibrio sp.; assembly: GCA_030824035.1. GTDB lineage: Bacteria > Desulfobacterota > Desulfovibrionia > Desulfovibrionales > Desulfovibrionaceae > Humidesulfovibrio. The sequence goes on along the minus strand of JAVBYL010000368.1, from coordinate 12,440 downwards.
GTCATGGGGGTGCTCCTTACGAACAGGGTTTGCAGGGTTGCTTCAGGGGGATGCTGAGAGGGTGGCGGTTGGGCAGAGGCTTGGCGAGCTCCTGGGCCAGGTGCTTATGGCCGCAGAGGCGGCAGATGCAGCCGCTTGCCTCCTGTTTGCCCTGCGCACCCAGGGCGAAGGGGAGAACGGGCGCATAGCGGCTCAAAATCCTCAGTGGAATGCGCCGGTCGTGGAGCCTGTTTTCAAGCAGGCGGAGGTCAAAGATCAGCAGGGCCGCGCCAAGGGTGGCCGCCATAACCGAGACCCACTGGCTTCCGGCCTCGCCGAGGAAAAAGCGGTAGGCCAGGCTGCCGAGTACCGCGCCGAGGACGCCGACCGTCAGGTCCCCAATGGCTCCAAACCGACCGCCCCTGTAGAGTGTGTGAGCCAGCAGGCCCAGTGCCAGTCCGATCAGGACAATCCAGATGACACCATCCATTGTGAACCTCCTCAGCAGCGCTTTCCAATATTCGTGGGAGGTGCGCTGCAGCGCTTTAGGGGAAAGAAATGCGTTGATGCCTTGCCTGGAGTTCCGCGCGCCCTTTCAGGCTTCGGTGCCCCAGCCGTGAGCGTTTCTCTGCGTGTGCAGGCCAGGCGGGGGCCAGGCCGCGTCTGTTCGTGAGGGGTGGGGCTGCCCCCCTTCCCTCCCCCCGGTGGGGGAGAGGGGGGCGAGCCGTGCCGCGCGCATGGGGCGGCAGAGTTCCCGTGACCTACTGCTGGCCCTTGATGCGCATGTCGTTGCGGACATCCGTCACGCCCTTGACCCTGCGCGCCACGCTGACGGCCATGTTGGTCTGGGTCACGGAGGTGACAAAGCCGCTGAGCTGCACCACACCCTTGAAGGTCTCCACGTTGATGTCGTTGGAGTTCAGGTTGGGCTCGCCCAGAAGTCCGGCCTTGACCTTGGTGGTTATGGCGGAGTCGTCAAAGTATTCGCCCGTGCCCTCGCGGGTGGAGGTCGCTGCGCAACCAAGGGCGAAGGTCATGAGAACGGTGAGGCAAAGCAGTGCGATTCGCTTGGAAATAGCCATGGGGGGTGCTCCTCAATGAGTGCATATACAGGGTGTGGATGGGTGAACGTAACAGTGTTGTGAATAAGGCGGGTTGGCTGCTGGGCCTGTGGATGGAAAGGCCGAGCGCTTTTTGGATGGCGGAGGCGGTTTCCTCTGGCGAAGGGGATGAAGACTGTGGGTGTTGTGCGATGGAGTGCTGGGTATCTGCCGGTGGGCCTGGCTAAACTCCCCTGATCACCCGCAACACGAAGATCAGGATCACAGCGCCAACGGTGGCGACGAGGATGGCGCCAAGCATACCCCCGGCGCTGATGCCCAAGGCGTTGAAAAAGTACCCTCCGATAACAGCGCCGAGGATGCCGACAACGATGTCGCCCAAGATTCCGAAGCCGCCGCCCTTCACCAGCACGCCAGCGAGCCAACCGGAGACGAGGCCGATGAATATAAACATAAGTAATCCATTCATAATCTTCTCCAATGCATCATTATTCTGACTAGTTGAAAAGAATATAGCATGCTTCTGACAGAAAAAACTAAAAAGCTGAAAAATAATTGCAAAGAATGAAAAGAATTTTGCAAGTAGTAATATTGTTGTCATATCGCAATCAGCTTTTTGTCTGTTTAAGATACAAAGCGATCAAACAATAATAAAAAAGTATAACTTTCAGATGTCTGATTTTGTTGTTTGCGTTGTGAGCTGATGGCAAATAAATGTGTATAATGATAGCGTTTAAAGAGGCTATTGGTGCTGGACTTATGTAAATGAGATCTTGATTTTTGCAACAACCGGAGCGATTTTAAGCAAAATTAAAAGATTAAATGAAATAATTACATTGCCAATAAGCAAATCTCTTGTTACTTAAGCAATAGTGACAAGACCCCCCAATCTATTGGGAGCCATTTTCCCCAACCTACACAAAGGATTACTCACTATGAGTATGCGCAAAACCCTCATTTCAACTGTTCTTATGGCAGCAATGCTCGTCCTCACCATGGCCGGTCAGGCCTCGGCCCAAACGCTGCGCCCAAAGGTGGATAACTTCATCCTCTTCTTCGACCACTCCGGCTCCATGGTTCTGACCAGCCCCGACTGGAGCAGCCTGAAGCTGAAGATGGCCAAGGAGCTTGCCTCCAAGATGAACGCCGAGATACCCGCCCTGAACTACCAGAGCGGCGTGAACACCTTCGCCCCCTTTGGCACCCAGCTGACCCCCATTCGGTACAGCAAGGCTCCCGTGGGCACGGCCATTGATTCCATAGACACCAAGTACGACCCGTACGGCCGCATCACGCCCATGGGTTTTGGCCTGGACCAGATCGACCCCGTGCTGGCGACCATGAGCGGCAGAACCGCGCTCATCATCTTCACCGACGGCAACTCCAACTACGGCAACGACCCCGTGGCCGAGGCCCGTGCCCTGTACAACAAGTATCCGAACCTGTGCATCCACATCGTCAGCTATGCCGACAAGGAACACGGCAAGGAAGTGGTTGCGCAGATTCGTGGCTTGAAGGGCTGCTCTGTCGTGGGCGACCCCAAGGTCATGGCCAGCGACGCTGGCCTGAAGAAGTTCGTGCGTGATGTGTTCTATGATGTGGTGGCCGAAGAAGTCGTCGCCCCCGCGCCTTCCCGCGCAGTCGCTCCCGTTGCTGGTGGCACCTGCGAAACCATCACCCTGGGCAACATGAACTTCGCCTTCGACAAGTTCCAGATCACCGAAGACATGCTGCCCGCCCTGGAGCAGGCCCTGAGCGTTTTGAAGGGTTCTTCCTGCAAGCAGTTCGTCATCGAAGGCCACACGGACAGCGTCGGAGGCGTGCCTTACAACCAGGCGCTTTCCGAGCGTCGCGCCAACTCCGTGGCCAAGTGGCTCATTGAAAAGGGCTATTCTGGCAGGCTCGTGGTTGAGGGCAAGGGCAAGCTGACCCCCAAGTTCGACAACAAGACCGCTGACGGTCGCCACCTGAACCGCCGCGTCGAGATCCGCAGCAACTAGCGCATTGACAGTTTGAGGGCTGCGTGACTAAAGCCTCCGCAGCCCTCAAACCTCCACTTCGGAGACCGCCTTATGCGTTTCCCCGCCTGTCTGTTCATCGCCGTCCTGCTCCTCGGCTCCATCTCCCCCGCCCTCGCCTCTGACTCCGCTGCCTTTGGTATGATTCCCGGCCCTTTGCTGGCCTCCACCGACAGCACGCCCGACAACACGCCCATGACCCAGGACAGCGAGCTGATCCGCGAGCACGAGCGCTTTGCCAGCTTTGCCCAGGCACAGGTGCAGCGCATGAACGCCAACATCATCGGCGGCAAGCAGAGCATGCACGTGTACAGAGGTTCAGACGGCTTGTTCCGCGCCAGCTACAAGGCCATCGACGGTGGCGAACTGGTCTGCCACGTGAGCCGCGCCCAGCACGACCCCCGTTATTTCGTGGGTGTGATGATCTACAAGGAACTCATTTTGGAGAGCAAGGCGAACACAGCGGAGGCCTGCCGCCGGGGCACCTTCGAGGCCGTGGCCCAAAAGCCCCAGCGGGTCATCTACAGCTCCAAGCGCGGCGGCGGCTGGTACTAAGGCCAGCGCCACAGGCCGGGCTGTTCTGCCCGGCGCTTTGCTTCATAAAACCGATGTTTTCCCCGGCGACAGAGCAGCGGCCAATAGTGCACGCGCCTGTTTCCCACGTTGCCCTGGCGCGGTTCCGCCGTGCTCATTCCCCTGTTGTAGGCACCAGAACCTCGGCCCAGTGCTCCTGGCGGTCATCCGCCAGGGGGATGCCGCCATCCGCTTGCAGTGCGCCGTCCAGGCTTACGCGCAGGCCGCCGCCTTCCGCCGGGGCGCGCAGCACCTGGATGTGGTACACCGTTTCGCGGTGCCGGTAGTGCATGGTGTAGCCCTGCCAATGCTCGGGCAGGCGCGGCGTAAAGCGCAGCCTGTCCACCTCAAGCCGAAGCCCCAGCAACGACTCCACCATGAGCCGGTACATCCAGGCCGCCGAGCCGGTGTACCAGGTCCAGCCGCCGCGGCCCATGTGCGGCGGCACGCCGTAAACGTCTGCCGCCACCACGTAAGGTTCCACCTTGTACACGGCGGTCTCCCCGGCCGTGCGCCCGTGGTTCACTGGGTTGATGAGCTCGAAGAGCTCCCAGGCGCGGCGGGCATCGCCCATGCGGGCGAAGGCCATGGCCGCCCAGACGGCGGCGTGGGTATACTGGCCGCCGTTCTCGCGCACACCGGGGGCGTAGCCCTTGATGTAGCCGGGGTTCAGGGCCGAGGTGTCGAAGGGCGGGTCGAGCAGTTGGATGAGCCCGTGCTCGCGTCTTACCAGGCGTTTGTCCACCGCCTCCATGGCCAGGCGGGAGCGTTCCTGCTCCCCGGCGCCGGAGAGCACGGACCAGCTCTGGGAGATGGAGTCGATTTGGCACTCGGCATTGGCCGCAGAGCCCAGGGGCGTGCCGTCGTCGAAGTAGGCCCTGCGGTACCAGCCGCCGTCCCAGCCGTGGCGTTCGATGTTTTGGCGCAGTTCCGCAGCCTCGCTCCGGCAGCGCACGGCAAAGGGTGAGTCCTCGTGGGCCTGGGCGACTTCGGCGAACTCCGTCAGCACCTCATAAAGGAAAAAGCCCAGCCACACGCTCTCGCCCCTTCCCTGCTGGCCCACCAGGTCCATGCCGTCGTTCCAGTCGCCGGAGCCCATGAGCGGCAGGCCGCGCTCCCCGAACCGCAGGCCGTGCTCGATGGCCCGGATGCAGTGCCCGTAAAGGCTGGCCGTCTCCTCGGAGCGGCCCGGCAGGTCGTAGTAGGAGTCTTCATCCTCCTTCACCTGCCTGCCCAGCAGGAAGGGCACAAGCTCGTCCAGCACGCCGGTGTCCCCTGTGGTGCGCACATAGCGGCACACGGCCAGGGGCAGCCACAGGAAGTCGTCTGAACAGTGGGTGCGCACGCCCCGGCCCGTTGGCGGGTGCCACCAGTGCTGCACATCACCCTCCTCGAACTGGTGCGCCGCGCACAGCAGCAGATGGTCGCGCACCAGCTGCGGCCGCGCGTGGACCAGGGCCATGACGTCCTGCAACTGGTCGCGGAAGCCGAAGGCTCCGCCGGACTGATAGGTGGCGCAGCGGGCCCAGAGGCGGCAGGACACTGTTTGATACAGCAGCCAGCCATTGGCCAGCACGTTGAAGGCAGGATCGGGCGTTTCCACATGCACCGCGCCCAGGGTGTGCGTCCAGTGCTGCCACACCTTGTCCAGGGCGCGGCGCGCGGCTGTGGAGCCGCGGAAGCGTTGCACCAGGGCCCGGGCGTCGGCAGTGTCTCTGCCCACGCCGAGGCGGAACACGACTTCGCGCTCCTCCCCGGCCTCCAGGGTGAAGTTCAACTGCATGGCGGCGCAGGGGTCCATGGCGGCCCCAACCCGGCCAGAGAGGCGCGTGCGCCGGAGAGCTGCGGGCGCTGCCAGGGTTCCATTGCGGCCCAGGAATTCCGCCCGGTCGCCGCAGACCGTGCGCGAAGGCCCGTCCACATCAAAGAAGGCCGTGCGGCCCGCGAATTCCGTGTTGTAGGGGTTGCGCGCAAACAGCGCGCCGCTGCCCGGATCAACTTCCGTGACCACGTGCATGGCGGTCTTGCTGCGCAGGTCGCCCAGCACCCACTGGACGTAGCCAGTGGCGGAGAGCGCCCGCGCCCGGCCCGACTCGTTGCGCACCTTGAGCACAGCAAACTTGATGGGCGCGTCCAGGGCGACATAGACCCACAGCTCGGTGGCGATGCCGCGTTCCGTGTGCTCGAACACGCTGTAGCCAAAGCCGTGGCGGGTGACATAGGGCGCGCTCCCGCGGCAGGGCAGGGGCGTGGGCGACCAGAAGTGGCCGCGTTCATCGTCGCGCAGGTAGAAGGCCTCCCCGCGCGAGTCGCTCACCGGGTCGTTGTCCCAGGGGGTGAGGCGGAACTCGTGGGCGTTTTCGCTCCAGGTGCAGGCCAGGCCGCTTTCGGAAATCACCGTGCCGAAGTTCGGGTTGGCCAGCACGTTGACCCAGGGCGTCGGCGTCAGCTGCCCGTGGGCCGTGGTGATGACATATTCCCGGCCATCCGAGGTGAAGCCCCCCAGGCCGTTGTAGAAGGCCAGGTCCAGGCGGGGCAGCGGGGCTTCCGGTGGCAGCTCGGCGCGCAGGGCGCGCGTGGGCTTGAGCAACGGGGGCGGCGGGCCAAGAGGAACGCGCCCGCCGATCTGCTCCGCCAGGGTGCCCCGGCAGTCGGCCAGGATGACCCGCGCCACGGTCTGGAACAGGATGCGGTCTTCTTCCGCAATGCGGTCGGCCGGGCGGACGAAGATGCCTCCGGGCCTGTCGGTGAGGTTGGCCTCGGTGCCGGCGGCGATGAGCCCCATGATCTGGTCGTGCAGGAGCTGCCGGTATCCGGCGTTGTCCTCGTTCCAGATGACCAGGTCCACGGCCAGGCCCTTGAGCCGCCAGTAGGCGTGGGCCTGCACCAGCTGGCGCGCCAGCTCGATGTTCGCGCCGTCCTCGATCTTGAGCAGCACCATGGGCAGGTCGCCGGAGATGGAATAGCCCCAAAGCCCGGACTGGCCCCGATGGTTCTTGATGAGCACGCTCGGATTGGCCCGGAGCGCGCCGCCCGCGTACAGAATGGCTCCGGCCAGGCGGCCATAGAGCTGCGCCTCGGCCTCGGAGGCGTTGAGCTGGCGCAGCAACACCTGGTTGTGGGTCCAGGCCAGGTCGAAGACGCGGTCGGCCAGGCGGCGGTCCTGGTACTTTTCCACCAGGAGCAGGGCGGCCTCGCGGTTTTCCGCCATGCCGGTGACCATGTCCACCACCACAGACTCGCCCGGGTCCAGGGCGATGCGCTGGCGAATGGCCACGATGGGGTCCAGCACCGAGCCCTGGCTGCCGGAGAGGGTGCCGGAGTAGTCGGCCGCGCCTGCGCGCAAGGCCAGGGGGGCGGCCGGGGTGTTGCCCCGCCCGGTAAAGCGCATGCGGTCGGTTTCGTAGGAAACATCCGCGTAGGGAGCATCCGCGTCCTTGCCGCCGCGCACGGCCATGAGGTGCAGCAAGAAGGGGGCTTGCTCCCCCTGGGAGCGGGGGCGGCGGGTGCACAGGATGGCTCGCAGCGGGTGGAGGATCTCCGTTTGGACAAAGAGATTGCTGAAGGCCGGGTGCAGGGCGTCCGCCGCCTGCTGGGCCAGGGCCACCTCGGCGTAGCTGGTCACGTCCATGGCCCGGCGCGTGCGTGCCCGGTTGGTGATGCGCACCCGGCGCAGCTCGATGTCGTCCTCGGGCGAGACGGCGATCTCCAGGCGGGTGTCGTAGTCGTAGTCGGTGCGGTGGAACTCCACGCGGTCTTCCGAGAAGATGGCCTCAAAGTGCTTGGGCTGATTTTGCGTTGGCTGGTGCGCAGCGGACCAGAATTCCCTGGTAGCCACATCGCGCAGGTAGCAGAACGTCCCCCAGTTGTCGCAGGTGGGGTCCTCCCGCCAGCGGGTCACGGCCAGGTCCTTCCAGCGGCTGTAACCGCCGCCCGCGTTGGTTACCATCACGTGGTACCTGCCGTTGGAAAGCAGCTGCACCTCCGGGCTTGGCGTGTTCGGCGTGGCGTACACGCGTATGGGCGTTTCCGGCAGGCCGAGGGCCAGGGTATGCTCGGAGAGCTCGGTGGTGTGCGCAAAGGCTGCGGTGGTTTGCGGAATGCGCTCCTGCAGCAGCGGGAGCGTGGCCTGGAGCTGGGCATCGGCCTCGAAGCGGCGTTGCATGGGCCGGTCCAGCAACTGGCTGGACAAGGAAAGCAGGCTCATGCCCTGGTGGTGGGCCATGAAGGAGCGGACAATGGCGCTGGATTGCCCGCGCGGCAGCCGCGAGGGGGTGTAATCGATGGCTTCGTAGAATCCATAGCGGGCCTCGAAGCCCTCCGCCGCCAGGCGTTCCAGGTTCCGGCAGGCCTCCAGGGGCGCCACCATGAGCGCCATGACCGTGGCGTAAGGTGCGATGACAAGATCCTCGGCCAGGCCGCGCTTGAGCCCAAGCCCCGGCACGCCAAAGGCGCGGTACTGGTAGTTGCGGTGTACATCGATGGCGTTGTAGCCGCACTCCGAAATGCCCCAGGGCGTCCCGCTCTTTTTGCCGTAGGCAATCTGCCTTGCAACGGCCGCGGCGCAGGTCTGGTCGAGCAGCGTGTGGTCGTAGGAAGGCATGACCAGCATGGGCATGAGGTACTCGAACATGGAGCCGCTCCAGGACAGGAGGATGGGCTCCCCCCCCGCCGTGGTGAGCAGGCGGCCCAGGGCGAACCAGCTTTCCTGCGGCAACTGCCCCTGGGCGATGGCCACAAAGGTGGCCAGCCGCGCCTCCGAGGCCAGCAGGTCGTAGCAGCCCTCGTCCAGCCGCCCGGCCTCCACGTTGTAGCCGATGCTGAGCAGCCGCCGCTTTTCGTCGTACAGGAAGTCGTAGTCCATGCGGGCCATTGCGTCACATTGGGCGGCCAGATCATCCAGGACCGCAAGCCTGGCCCGGGCGCGGTCGCCGGGAGTTGTCATTTCCGCGCCCACGGGAGACGCCTGGGGCGGCAGCGCTGCCAACTCGCGCAGGGTGGGGATGGCCTCTGGAGTGTCAGTGGCGCCGGTGAAGTCCGCCGCGTTTTGGGCAGGCGCTGCGTTGGCCTGCGGCGCAAGGAAGTCCAGTTCGTCCAAGGCGTCGCGGCACTGCGCGCCCAGGGCGCGCACCCACCAGCACAGTTCGCTTTCAGGCTCGGAGTCGTGGGGGCTTACGGTGGTGGCCAGGGTCTCGATGGCGGCGGCCAGGCGCACCAGGCGGAGCCGTGCGGCCGGCACTGAGGCCTGTGGCGACAAACGTGAGGGCGCTGGCCGCGGCGCGGTTTGAGGGCGCGCAGGCGGCTGGAGGTCCTGGCGCAGCCCCGCCAGCAGGGCCGTGGCGTCCGTGCTCAGGTCTGCGGGCGGGAGCTTGGTTGCGGCGTCCTGGGCCAGTTCCAGGGTGGCGGCCATGCTCTCAAACACCCGCGCGGTCAGGATGGGTTCATCGCCCAGGGCCAACAGCCCTGCGCGCAGGGTCAAGAGGTGCCCCGCGAGGTTGCCGCTGTCCACCGAGGAAATGTACCGGGGCGGCAGCGGCTTCAGGGAGAGGGTATCGTACCAGTTGAAGAAGTGCCCCCGGTACCGCTCCAGGGCGGCCATGGTCTCCAGGGTTCTGCTGGTGCGCTCCAGCAGCCGCCCGCAGGAGATGGTCCCAAAGTCGTAGGCGGTGAGGTTGGCCAGGAGTGCCAGGCCCATGTTCGTGGGCGAGGTGCGGTGGGCCACCACGGGCACGGGCTGCTCCTGGTAGTTGTCCGGTGGCAGCCAGTTGTCATCCGGGCCGACGAAGGTTTCGAAAAAGGCCCAGGTTTTGCGGGCCACCTTGCGCAGGAACAGGGTGCGGGCCTCGGTGAGGTGCTCCTGGCGGCGGGCCAGGGGCAGGCTGAGCCACCAGGCGAGGACCGGGGAGATGAGCCAGAGGCCGAGAATGGGCGCGGCCACAAGCAGCGCCATGGGTCTGGCCACAGCCAGGCCGAGGCCAGTGGCGAGGGCGACGAAGGGCCCGAACCACATGGCCCGGAAGGTGGCGGCAAGGTCCGTGCGCTCCTGCCCGCTGGAGTCGGCCGAGGGGTTCCATTCCAGCAGCCCCCGGTGCGTAACCAGCATGCGCCAGAGGGTGCGCGCCAGGGCGTCCAGGCTGAAGGCGGCCTCGTGGGGCAGGCTGACCAGGGCGAAGGCGGCCTGGGCGAAGTGCCGCGGCAGCAGGCGAGCGGCGGCGCACAGGTGCTGCGCCAGGGTGATTTCGGCTGGCTTCTGCAGGGCGTTCAGGGCGGCGGCGATGAAGGAAGGCATCAGGATGATGCCGCAGACGGCCAGAGTCCAGAACCAGGCGGAGGCGAGCACTGTCCAGCCCGTGAGCAGCAGCAGGGTGAGGGCCGCGGCGGTGAGGCTGCGGCGCAGATTGTCCAGAATTTTCCAGCGCGAGAGGGCCGAGAGCGGATTGGGCTGCGGGCGTCCGTCCGGGCCGGGCACACTCGGCATAATCCAGCGCGCTATCTGCCAGTCGCCGCGAATCCAGCGGTGGCGGCGGCTTACATCCGCGCTGTAGCGCGAGGGGTATTCCTCATACAGTTGCACATCGCTCAGCAGTCCGCACCGGGCGTAGCAGCCCTCCAGGAGGTCGTGGCTCAGGATGCGGTTATCCGGCAGCCGGCCGCCCAGCACCTGCTCAAAGGCCTCAACGTCGTAAATCCCCTTGCCGATGAACGAGCCCTCGCCAAAGAGGTCCTGGTACACATCGGACACGGCGCGGGTGTAAGGGTCGATGCCGATCTCGCTGGCGCACATGCGCGCATAGCGGGAGCGGTTGGTGCCGGAGAGGCTGGCGCCGATGCGCGGCTGGAGCATGCCGTAGCCGCCCACCACGCGCCGGGCTGCGGCATCAAGGCGCGGGCGGCTCAGGGGGTGGGCCATGGCGCCCACAAACTGCCGGGCCGTATCCCGCGCCAGTTGCGTGTCCGTATCCAGGGTGATGACGTAGCGCACCTCCGGCAGCACCGAGGCATTGCCCACCACCAGGGAGAAGGCTCCAGGGCCTCCGCCGCGCAGCAGCGCGTTCAGGTCCGCAAGCTTGCCGCGCTTGCGCTCGTGGCCCATCCAGACATCATCCTGCTGGTTATGGCGGCGCGGCCTGTGGAGAAGCAGAAAACTGTCGCCCGCTGCGCAAGGGTACTTCTCGTTAAGCCCCTCGATGCGCTCCTGGGCCAGCCGCAGCAAGGGCGCGTCCTCTGGCTGCGTCTCGGTGGCGGCATCGCGCAGGTCCGTCAGCAGGGCGAAGTGGAGGTGCTCGTCCCGATTGGCCAGAAAGCGGACCTCCAGCGCCTTGGCCAAGTCCTCGATGCCCTGGGCGCTGGTGAGCATGGTGGGCACGGCGACCAAGGTGCGGAAGGTCCTTGGGATGCCCTTGGAAAAGTCCAGGCGCGGCAGGGGCCTTGGCGTAGCCAGCAGGGTGGCCAGCCAGTTCGCCAGGGCCACGGCCAGGTGGCTGGCGCAGAACAGGCACAAGAGCCCCACCAGGGCCAGCCTCCAGCCATACAGGCCGCCTTCCCAGGCCTTTGCCGCGAGACCTCCGGCAAAGAGCGCCGCCAGCAGCAGCATGCCCCCGCCATAAAGCAGCAGCGGACTGCGGCGGCCAAGCTTGCGCAGGTTCTCCGCAACGGAAACGCGCACCTGGGCCGCCTGCTCAAGCTGCTCCAGGCCCTTGTCGATGAGGTAGTAGCCCACGTGGGCGGCGAGGTCGCCGTCACCCTGCCCCGCGCCACCTGTCGCGCCACCTGTCGCGCCCGCCAGGGCAAGGTCCAGGGCCGCGTGGGCCACTTGCGCCTCGGAGTGAGGGCTCCGCTTGGCCGTGCGCTCCACCACATGGCGGTAGCGGTCGCGGGTGGCGAAATCCATGGAGGAATAAACTCCGGCCGGGTCCTGGGCCAGGGTGCGCTCCATTTGGCTCATGGCCTCCACAAACTCGCGCCAATCCATGGCCCCCAGGGAGCGCAGGCTGCCGATGCTGTTGCTGATGGAGATCTGGTCCGCAGCCTGCTGCTGGTTCTCAGAGCGCACCAGCTCCTCGCTGGTCAGGCCGGACTCGGAAAGGCGCTGCTCTATCCAGGTGAGCGGCAACGCCAGGGCCGGCCCCTGGCCATGTAGCCTGCGGGTGAGCTCCGCCACGAAGGAACTCACCATGGGCGGATCGGAGCGGGCCATGTCGGCGATGGTGAGGATCAGGCTCTGCGGTTCTTCCGCAGCCACGGCAGTCATCTTGTCGGCCCAGGCCTCCGCCCGGTTGCGGTCGAGGCGGTGGCCGGAGATGCGCGCGGCGACGCGCCGGAGGTTTTCGATGAGGGCCAGGCGCAGCATGATGGGGATGGCCCAAAGCTCGCCCAGGGTGAGTGAGGTGACGGATTGATAAGCGGCGACGAAGCTCCGGAGGTTCTCCGGGTCCACCCGGCCATCGCCGTGGGCTATGGTCTCCAGGGCGAGGTCGTACACCCGCGGCAGCCCGGCCGAGGGGCCGCCAGCCAGGCGCGGCAGCTCGCGGCTGTAGCCCTTGGGCAGGTGCCTGCTGGCCGTGCGGATCTGTTCCTCGATGACGTAGAAGTTGTCGAGCAGCCATTCTCCGGCCGGGGTCAGGCGGCGGTCCGCCTTGACGTCTTCCGTGAGCAGCTTGTGGACCCCGAGCAGCATGCTTTCGTTTTGGCGCAGGCGTCCGAGCAGGCGCTCCTGTGCGCGTCCTGGCTTCAGCCTGTGCGCGTTCGCCAGCACTCTGCCGTGCTGCTCCATCTGGTCCGCGCTGAATAGTTCTGCGCGCAGGGGCAG
>JAVBYL010000180.1 GCA_030824035.1 Humidesulfovibrio sp. | reverse complement strand
CCAGTGCCTGTTTCAGGGCGCTGACGTATTGCGCGTTGGGTGATTCCATATCGCCGGGCAGCACCGTCACCGAGGGCTTGGGGAGCGTGGTTGAGAATGGGCTTTGCCCCGACCGGGAAGTGGCGCCATGCGTCGTTGCCTCCACCTCTGGCGGCGGCGAGGCCGGAGAAGGCAATGGGGCGCACCCCGCAGTGGCCAGTGGCAAGAGCAGCAGGGCAGGCAAAAGTGCCAAGCTGGCAAAACGACAAGTCATTTGGTTCTCCTCGCACATGGTCGCTTCTGGCCGGGAAAAAATGCCTCCCAGGACATGCGCGATGGTTTGCGGCGATATGTGCGGGCATGCATGCCCTCAATCCCTGCAATGACTTGCAATTTTTAAAAGATGTTCAAGTAAAGTCAATTGGTTTCTCGGCCAGTGCGCCGGGGGGCTGCGCGCAGGGATAGGCACATCCGCACCAGCCAGCAATTCGTCGCCGATCCTACCCGGTACCACTTGTGCTCAGTGGGGCAGGAGTGGGGCATCGTCCGACCACAAAAAAGCCCCGCTAGTGAACGCCATCGTTCAGCAGCGGGGCTTACTCTTGCCCATGGTGCCCAGGGCGGGGCTCGAACCCGCATAACCCGAAGGCTGAGGGATTTTAAGTCTCTATCTTGTGTTAATGATTACGGCATGTTGCATGATCTATCTGAGCGATTTCCGGCGGTTGCGTACGCATGCGCATTCACGAATGATCACTGGGTTGCACTCGCAGTGGAGCAAAATTGGAGCAGTAAAAGTGATGTTTCTGGAAGGGGGCTGCCAGAAATCGTCCAGCTCTATGCTTACACGTCGAGACCCTTCACAAACTAGTAATGATTTCTGTCGTGCCATGGTCTTTGCTGCGGCATCGCTGCTTGTGTCCACCTGTTTATTGGGTGGCAGTCCTTACGTGTTGTCTTTCCTGTAAACTTTGTTCGCCAGCACTTGCCGTACAGTTAACCAAGCCTGACCATGAAGTGCTCGCCTTGCTATGCGCCCCATGTTCGCCAGATGGTGAGCGTTCGTTTGTATGGTACTGGTATTGAATGTTTATTTTTTTTGGCAACAGTTCAAGTCTTTGAGCTGTTCCTTGAAATAGGCTCTGCTTTGTGGGGGCAAGAAGCCAAGCCTAATAGATACCTGTTGACAGACGCAGCAACATGCAGTTGATCTTACAGCAATATGCTGATGGACTACTTGCAATGCTGATCCGCTGCGCCGTGCATGCGAACAAGGGGAAGGTCCGACAATACACCGCCTTCGCCCTGTTGTCGCTCGCCGTGGCAATTTCCTGCGTGCTTGCCTATCCACACGTTCGGCGTGGGCAACTGCTTGTGGTCGCATCGGAGCGTCTTTGGGCGCAGGGTAAGGTGGAGCTGGCTCTGAATTCCCTCCGCGAGGCCCTGCGCCACGGGGAGATTTCCACTGGCTCGGCCGACGGCATGCTTGATGCCGCACTGAAGGTCGGCGAGGGGCGCATAGCGCGTGATCTTGCGTTGTTCTTGATCGACAAGGGCAGACCGGTTGCTTCCGGGCTTGTAGGCCGTGCTGCCGGCTTGCTCGATGCCGAGGGCGATGCGCGGGGAGCCCTGGAGCTTTTGGAAAGGCGCAGGGCCATGGGGCCGCTGGCAAGGCCGGAGAGTCTGCACCTGGCCGATCTTCTGCGCCGAGAGGGCCGCTTCGACGAGGCCATGGCCCAGTATGCGGAGTTGCTCGCCAAGAATCCCGGCGACACAGCCGCCGGTGCTGACCGCGCCGAAGCGCTCATCTGGATGGGCCGCTACGCCGAGGCCGAGCAGGCCGCAAGAGACATGCTCGCCGCTGGGCCTGATTCCCGCGCCGCGAAGTTCGTTTTGGCCCGCGCCTTGGCTGCGGCAGGCAAAACCGAGGCCGCCATTGCCGAATATCACAAACTGCTGGGAGGCATGCCGTGAGCCTGACCCGCCGCCTATGCCTTGCCGCTTTTTTTGCGCTGGCCACCCTCCTGCCCTTTTCGCCCCTTTTCGCCCAAACGCAGATCCAGACTGCCGAGCCTGGGTTGCCTCCAGCGCGTGATGACCTCGCCAGCTGGCAGGCGCGGCTGGAATTGGCCCGGTTGCTTGCGCAGTCCGGACGCCACGGCGAGGCGGCGGAGCAATACCGTGGCGTGCTGAAGGAAAATCCCAACCAACCACAAGCCCGCGTTGGGCTGGCCCGCGCATTGTTCTGGAGCGGCAAGCCCGAGGCCGCCGCCGCCGAGCTTGCCAAGGTTCCGCAGGGTTCGCTCACGCCCGAGGACCGCCTGCTCCAGGCTGAGCTGCACCTTGCCGGCAGCCGCCACGATGAGGCCATCACCGCGCTGCGCGCCTATCTCGCTCTGCGCCCCACCGACACGAAGGCTCGGCTCAAGCTGGCGGATGTTTTGTCCTGGCGCAAGCGTCTGGATGAGTCTTTGGTGGAATACGAGAAGGTTCTCGCCGCCAGTCCGCAGGACCAGCAGGTGCGCCGTCGTTACGCCCGGGTGCTTACTTGGGCTGGCCGCAACGACGACGCCATCCGCGAATTGAGGAAAAGCCTTGGGCAATAGGCGCGCCATAGCGTTCCTGGTCCGGGTCGCGCTCGGCATCCTGGTCCTGCTTCCTGCGGCCACGTGGGCCGCGCCCGCCGTTTCGCAGTCCCTCGTTCCGCCTGCCGAACGCATCAGCGATGCTGAGGCGAGCCGTGAGCTGGCCCGGCTGCTGTCCTTTTCCAATGCTGGCCGCGCCGAGGCCATGGATATCCTGCGCGGCCAACTTCGGCTGTCGCCCGCCAATGTGGAAGCGCGGCTTGCATTGGTGGAGTTGTTGGCCCGGGAAGGCCGCATGCAGGAGGCGGAGGCCATCCTGAGCGCACTGCCGACCAAGGCGTTGTCCCTGCCGGAAACCCAGGAGCGCCTTGGCGACGCCTATTTTTCCGCTGGCCGCATGGCTGAGGCCACGCGGTATTTCCAAAAAGCCCACGAGGGTGGGCGGCAGGTGCTGCGCAAGCTGGCCCAGGCCCAGGCCTGGAGTGGAAACACAAGGCAGGCCCGGCCCGTGCTGGAACAGCTGGCGGCCCAGAATCCGGCAGACAGCGAAGTGGCGCTCTTGCTCGTGCGGTTGCGCTTGGCGGATGGCGATGCCGCCGGGGCCAGCGCCTTGGCGCGAAGGTTGGCGGCCACTACCCCGGATAGCCCCCCGGCCCTTGCCGAGTTGGCCGATGTGGAGGCCGCCCTGGGCCATGCCGCCGCCACGCGGTCCTTATATGAAAAGGCCGTGGCGCTTCCCGGCGGGGCGGAAATTTTGCCGCGGTACGTCCAGGCCATGAACCTTTGGGGAGCATTTGGCCGGGTTATTGCTCACCACCGCATTCAGGTGGCGGGGGGAAAGGCCGAGGCCCGGCTGCCTTTGGCCTTGGCCTACATGGCCGCCCAGCGCCCGGCTGAGGCCGAAGGCGTGCTGCGTGGGTTGTTGCTGGAAAAACCGGCGCCCGCAGTGCGGCTGGCCTTGGCGCGGCTGAAACTCTCGGAGGAAGACCCCCGCGCGGCTCTGGAGGCTCTGCATCCGCTTCTGCCGCCGAACGTCCCCGATGACGCCGACTCCGTACTGGCTCACGATGCCGCCGTCCTGGCCGCTCGGGCCTATAATAAGCTCGCCGCGCCGCTCGAAGGCCTCGCCCTGCTTGCACCTGGTCCCTCCGGGGCCGATCCGGCGTTGCGCGCACGTCTGCTGCTGGCAGCGGGCAGGTCGGTCGAGTCCTCGGAGGTTTTGTCCCAGGCCCGCGCAGCCCAGCCCAAGGATGTTGAGACAGCCTTTTTATCCCAGGGGGGGCAGGCTTCCCCCGCGCTGCTGGACTCCCTCACGGCCCCTGGCGCGCGCACCCCGGGGGAACTCACGGCCTGGGCGGGTTTCTTGGCTGATTCCGGACAACGCGATGCCGCCATCCGTTGCCTGCGCGCTGCGCTCTTGGCCGACCCGCAGTTTTTTCCCGCGCGTATGGCCCTCGCAGAAACCTTGGCCGCCAACCACCACTATGACGCGGCCCTGACGGAACTGGAGACCCTGACCGCTGAGTTTCCGGACTCTTCCAAACTGCTGCTGACCCGCGCCCGCGTACTCTCCTGGAGCAAGCGCTACGCCGAGGCCCAGGCCGCATATGCCACCCTTGCCCAAGCCGACCCCACCGACCCGGTGCCCGTGCGCGAGGCCGCCCGCGTCCGTTTTTGGGCCAAGGAGCGCGTGGAGGCCCTGGCCACCTATGCCAAGCTGTGGGAGCCGCCCGTGGACAAGACCTTGGCCGCCGCGTTGGGCCAGGCCGCGGAACATACCCATGACGACCAATTGCGGAGCATCGCCGCGAATATGGCCGAGACCGCTGCCGAAGGCTCGGAATACCGCAGGTACGAGCGGCTGAGCCTGGGCCGGGAGGCCGAGTTTTCCTCCGAGTCCGCGCCAGGGGTCAATCGCGCCCTCGCCGATCTGTTGCCCGCCTACCGCATCCAAAAAGGCGCCAGGCTGGAAGCCCAGGCCAAGGACCTGTCCTTCAACCGGCGCTTCAGCCTGTCCTTGCCTGTATATGGCGAGTTCCTGGACTTCGAGCCCGGCAACCAGGAGGCCCGCTTCGACCAGGGGCAGTCCGCCTGCGCACTGGGGCTATGCAGCGCCGAGCGCCAAGCCTACACGCGTCTCCTTGAAATCGACCCCTTGCACACGCTGGCCAGCACGGCCCTGGAACGCCTGGACCGCCGCACAAGCCCTGCGCTTGGTCTGCGCCAGAGCGCCTGGCACGAGGAAGGCCGGGGAGCTCTGGCGCGCATGCTGCGCCAACGCACGGACCTGGGCGTCACCGTTCCCTGGAACGACGACTATCGCCTGGGCCTGACCCAGCACCGCTGGAACGAAAGCCCGCGCGGCGCGCAGTCCTACGAGGCGCTGGGGCAAACCTTGGCCTTCGAGGGCGTCTTCAGCTCCGCCCAGCGGGGGGAGGTCTCCTGGACGAACAAGCGCTACTCCACGCATGGCGTGGGCAACGTGGACACAGGCCGCGCGCGGCTTGAGTACAATATGCGCGACGTTGCCCGTGTGGGCCTGGGATATGAGCGTGTTGAGGAATTGGCCAACGAGTACGCGTTGCGCCAGCGCGCCCTTTCGGACAATGTGTTTCTGGATCTTTCCCTCACTCCGGCGCGGGACTGGGACATCACCGCCGAGGTGCGTGGCAAGAACTACAGCGATGGCAACCTGGGCGATATGCAGAAGCTCGCCGTTGGCTATAGCCTCACCGACCACCCCCGGCAACTGAAGGCCACGCTTTCCGGCGAGCGCCGCAATACAGCGAAAAAAAGTCAGGAGATCTATACCGGGGCGGTGCTTACGGACATCCGCCGTCCCTACTGGACTCCTCAGGACTACACGGCTGCCGCCTTCAGCCTGGAATGGCGGCATGACCTCTCTGATCTGCAATTTTGTGGGGCGCCGAAACACATCTATGGCCTGCGCGCCACCACCGGCACAGATTCGGAGAACAACCCCTCCGTGCGCATAGAGGCGGAGTGGACCTATGAGTTTGCCACACGCTGGAGTCTGGAGGCCAGGGGGCTCGTCCACCGCTCCCCCCAATGGGATGCGGATGGACTGTGGCTTGGGCTGGGCTTTGGTTTTTAGGGGGAATCATGGCAGGCAAGGTTGGTACGAAATTCTTCGCCATGAGCCTGACAGCGGCGATGCTGTCGATTTTTCTTTACCTCATGGCCAGAACGGTGCTTTTTCTTGCCTCCGCGCGACTGTGGCAGGAAATCGTCGTTGGCCTCCTGTTGCTCCTGGCCGAGGGCTTCACCATGCTCCATGCCTTTGGCTACTTTCTCAACATTTACCACGGTCTGGCCGTCGCCGATGCTCCGCGCATCACGCGTGATACCGTGCCGGAGCTGGTCGACTACCCGCCCGTTGCCATCGTGGTGGCCGCCTACAAAGAGCCACTGGACATCCTGGACGACACCCTCACCTGTTTTTACAACCTCACCTACCCGAACAAGCACATCTATTTCCTGGATGACACCCGCTATGACAGCCGCAGTGGAAATTCCAGGGAGATGGCCGAGTATAGGGCCAGCATCGACGAGATGTGCCGGCGAATCGAGGTGAACCTCTTCCGCCGCCCCTGGCGTGGAGCCAAGGCGGGCATGATCAATGACTTTCTGGATTTTTTGGCAGGTAAGCCCGTGCCCGAGGCCGTCCTTACTTCCTTTGAGGACCGCCCGAAGGACGAAACGGAAAAGTATGTCATCGTTTTCGATGCGGATATGAATCCGTTGCCGGATTTTGTGGAGCCATTGGTGGCCTTTATGGAGAAGTATCCCAAGCTGGCCTTCATCCAAACGCCCCAGTATTATTCAAACTTTGAGGCCAACCGGGTGGCCAAGGCGGCAGGGCTTCAGCAGGCCGTGTTTTATGAGTACATCTGCGAAGGCAAGAGCGCCCAGGACGCCATGTTTTGCTGTGGCACCAACGTTATTCTGCGCAGGGAAGCGCTGCTTGATGTGGGTGGTTTCGACGAAACCTCTGTTACGGAAGATTTCGCCACCTCCCTGCGCTTCCACATGAATGGTTGGAGTAGCGCCTACCTGAACAAAATATGCGCCTTTGGCCTGGGGCCGGAAGATCTGGGGGGCTACTTCAAGCAGCAGTTCCGTTGGGCGCTGGGCACAGTGGGCCTGCTGCGCTCAATCAGCCGGGAGTTCTTGCGCGGGCCTTCCCGCCTGCCCGCGGCCAAGTGGTGGGAATATTTCCTGTCCGGAACGCACTACCTCGTCGGATGGGTGTTTCTTATCATGGCCGTGTGCCCGCTCTTGTATTTGTTCACAGACACTCCCAGCTATTTCGCCCGGCCGGAACTGTATTTCCTGTTCTTTCTGCCATATGTCATTCTTACCGTAACCATTTTCCTCTACTCCATGAGCCAGCGCAAGTACCGTTTCCGCGAACTGGCCCAAGGCATCTTGCTCCAGGCAATTACCTTCCCTGTGTATATGCAGGCCTCTTTGCTGGCCTTGCTGGGCGTACGCGGAACCTTTGGCATCACCCCAAAGGGCGGGAGCACCTCCCTGCCCATGTATCGGCTTTGGCCACAGCTTGGTTTGGCTTTGGCCTGTCTCGGGGGTGGTGTTTGGGGCATAATGCGATTCTACCATGCCGATGGGCCGCCGCTGGCGCTGCTGGCCAATACCGGCTGGTGCCTGTATCACTTTGCCATCCTCTCCTCCACGCTGTTTTTCAATTTTCCAGAGGAGGATGAGGGATGAACTCCTGGTATGGAAGCCTGGCTGCCTCGCTATTGTTCACCCTCATCGCCTGCGTTCCCGGCGAGGGGGCACAGCACTCTTCCGTACGGTCTGTTCCGGCCTTTGGCGTGGCCTTGGAGGGCTACCCAACCACCCCGGCGATGATAGACCAAGCCAAGGCCTCCACGGGTCTCCCCGTTCGTCTTGTCCAGTTCTATTCCCAGTGGCCAGAGGACCCGATGGCCGAGGATACCTTTGCCACCAACCTGGGTGCGAGCTTAAGCGCGATAGGTGCAGCCGGGGCCGTGCCCTGTGTCACCTGGGAACCCATGAGCATAGGGGAGGGCGGTCGCGAGACGGTGATTTCAGCGGGGCGCATCCTGGCTGGCGAATATGACGCCTACATAGAAGCCTATGCCCGGACCGTGCGCGGTTTTGGCGGGCTGGTGCTGGTGCGCCTGGCGCATGAGATGAACCTCGAACGCTACCACTGGGGCACAGACGTAGGCGCATACGGGCCCAAGAGCCCAGGGCTTTACCAGGCGATGTTCCGCCATGTGGTGGACATCTTCCGCGCCCAGGGCGCGGGGAACGCACTCTTTGTATTTTGCCCGAATGTGGACTCCATCCCCGCCGCCGCCTGGAACCGTATTGCCGCCTATTATCCCGGCGACAGCTACGTGGACGTGCTGGGAATGGACGGCTACAACTGGGGCACCACCCATACCAAGGCTGTTCACGGGTACGACAGTACCTTCCGTTCATTTAAGGAAATCTTTCTCCCCCTGTACGAGGACTTGCGTGCCCTCGCCCCTGCCAAACCATTGATGGTTTTTGAGACCTCCTCGGCCTCATCCGGGGGTGACAAGGCACGTTGGGCTGCTGAGGCCTTCGAGACCGCTGCGGCCTGGGGGCTTTGGGCGGTGGTTTGGTTCGAGGTGGACAAGGAGCAGGACTGGCCACTGCGCAAGGGGGCGGTCGTCGATCCGGCCCAGGGCATACGGCCCTATGTCACGGATGACCCAGCTTGGCTGGATAAGCTCTGGGGGAGACGCCCATGACCCAGCCTCTGAGTGCTGCACAGGCCCAGCGCCGGGAAAAGCGTTTGGACGTGGAATCCGTGGTGCTTCCCTTTATGGGATCTCGGGCCGAGGACTACCAGACCTTCCAGTTCCTGCTTCATGATGTGAGCCCCAGCGGGGTGGGCCTGTGCTTGCCACGTTGGCTGTCGTCCCGGGAGTTTTTGCGCCAGGGACAGCGTGTGCACCTGCACCTGCCCTTTGAACTGGGCGGGCGCATGCTGCAAAGCGGCACCATTTCTTGGACGCGGTGGGACGAGGAGCAGGACGCCCAGCTGGCCGGGGCCGTGCTGGATACCGCCGCCCCCACCCTCTATCCGGTGTTCGTCTCCATGGACACACAGCAGATATCCATCGACCTTGCTGGGTTTGCCGGATTGGAGCACATCCTGGCCCGGGTGCTCAAAGATTCCGCCATGCTCAAGCGCGGCATTCTGGTGTACATGAAGCACCTCTCCGCCTACTTCTCTCGTGTTTGCGATTTGGACCGCGAGGAGTATTTGCTCTTTCGTGAGGTTGTCATCAAAGAGGTGCGGCAGAGCGTACAGAGCCATTTGGAGATTCTTTCAGACATGCTGGCTCAGGCGGAGCAGAACGGCGCACAATCCCTGGAAAGGCTGGATCTGGAAGAACTCAGGCGCGCCATGGACCCGGAACTCTACATCGACATGTTCAGTGCCGCATTGGGTGATGAGACGGTCGGACTGTTCCTGAAGGCCATTAAAGAACTGGAGCGCAAGTTGTTGTCCAACTATAATACCTGCGTGCTGCTTTACATCAACGCACTCTAACTTTGTGTGAAGGCCTTGCGGATAACGAGCACATTGTCCTGGTCGCCAGCTTTGTAGCCCACACTGTCCGCCGCCTTGCGGATGAGGTAGAGTCCCATCCCACCTTCGGGCAGTTCCTCCAAAGACTGGGGTACCTTCAGTTCGTTTGTGAGCTTTTTGCGGTCCTCCAGGGGGGCGCCCTGGTCCTGCACGCAAACGACAAGTCCCGTCCCATCCACTACGACAGTCACGCGCACGGAGCCATCGGCCCGGCCCTTGTACGCGTGCTTGATGGAGTTGTTAGCCGCCTCACATACGGCAAGCTCAAGGGCGTCTGCCTCGTCGGGCGTGAGCGGCAACCCCTGGCAGATGCCGCGCACGGCAAGCCCCAGAAGGCGCACCAGGTCGAGTCGGCTGGCGATGGTCAGATCGATGGCGTCCATGATGTCAGCTTTGGTTCGGGGATGCCGCAAGGGAGGCAACTGCGTCCGCCACGGTGTCGAAGATGCGGAATACGCCGCGGTCCAGGCGGGTTATGGCGAAGAGTTTGCGCACCTTTTCTCCCAGGCAGCATACAGCCATTTCACCACGGCCCCCCAGGGTTTTCATGCTCGACATGAGCGAGGCCAGTCCGCTGGAGTCCATGAAGTCGACTTCTTCCAGGTTGAGCACGAAGAGTGTGCCGCCCTGCAGAATGAGGTCGACCATATGGCCTTTGAGCAGAGGCGCGGCGGCGGCATCCAGCCGTTGGCCCTTGATGCTGACCACCGTGACGCCCTGCTCTATACGGTTCACGAAATCCATGATTCCCTCCTGGCTCAGATTCTACTGAAGCGGACATAGACAAGGGAGATGTCATCATCCGGGGGCCGTCCGTCCGCATGGGTCTGGAGCCTGCTTGTAATCAACTGAAGCGCGTGCTCCGGGTTTGCTTCCTGCGCATCCCGGAAGGCCGATTCTAGACGCTGGTCCCCGTACTGCTCGCCCTCTGGGCTTTCCAGTTCGGTTACTCCATCGGTGTAGATGAGTAACGCGTCCCCCTCGGTAATATGCACTTGGCCAGGGGCGTACGTGCTCCCTAGCCCCATGCCCACCAGCGTGCCGCCCTCCTCAAGGTGCTCCATGCCCCCCCCGGCGCGCAACAACAATGGGGCAGGGTGTCCGGCGTTGCAGTATGTGAGCAAGCCGCTGTCCGGATCATAAACCATATAAACCATGCTGAAGAATTTGTCGAAGCGTTCTAGGGGAAAGATAGAATCCAGCAAGCCTAACACGATCTCCGGCGATCTTGGCTGGTTGGTGGCCTTGTCCATGAGCACTGCACCGTTGGGAGAGAGTTCTTGGGCCACAGAGACGGACACCAGGGCCGCTGGTACGCCATGGCCGCTCACATCAACCATGTACAGCCCCGTGTGCTGTTCTCCGAGGCACACGACGTTAAAGATGTCACCCCCGATAATGGTGCTGGGCATGAAGCGGTAGTCGGCCTCCACCCCAAGGGAGCAAGTGCCCTCCTTGGGGAGCAGGCTGCGTTGGATTTCTGCTGCGGCTTCCATGTCTGCGTCGAGGTGCCTTTGGCGTTCTTCCAGTTCAAACTGAGCCGACTTCAACTCCGTCACGTCATTCACCAGGACGAAAAAGCCCCGGACGACATCGCCGTCGGTATCTGGGATGTAGTGTGACAAAGTGTGGCGCTGGCTTCCATCGGTCTTGGTCAGCACACGCTCAAAGTGCTGAGGCTCACCTCGCAAGGCAGCGGTGATGAACTTCTCATTTTTGGTGAACAGCTCCTGCCCAAGAAATTCCGGCATGTGTATGCCACGCATCTCCTGCGGGGTTTTGCCGAACCAGTTCAGATAGGCGTTGTTGGCGAATTCGCAGTACAACTCGGCGTTCCAGTAGCCCACCAAGCCAGGAATGTTGTTGGTGATGGACTTAAGGAACGTTTCGCCCTTGGCCAGGGCCTCGTTGGCGGCCTCCATGGCCTCCCGAACGCGCACACGCTCGGAGATGTCTCGCAAGATGCCGGTGAACAGGTGTTCGCCGTTGATGACCATGTCGCTGACGGAGAGCTCGACAGGGAAAACGCTGCCATCTTTGCGTTTGCCAATCACCTCGCGGTCACCTTGGCCTATGATGCGTGGAGCGCCAGTGCTGAGGTAGCGGGCCAGGTAGCCATCGTGCTCGCTATGGTAGGGCTCCGGCATCAGCATCCTAACGTTTTGCCCGATCAGCTCTTTCTGTGTATAATTAAAGATTTTGCAAGCTGCGGCATTTGCCGAGTGGATCAGTCCGTCTTGGCTTACAGTGAAGATGGCTTCCACTGCGTTTTCCAGCACAGCGGAGAGTCGGCCTTCGCTTTCGCGTAGGGCTGCCTCGGCCTGCCTGCGTTCGGTTATGTCTTGGAAAACCACCACCGCGCCCACTGTCTGGCCGCCGCGCTTCTGGGGGTAGGACCAGTATTCGGCCAAAAAGCTTGTGCCATCGGCCCGCCAGAGCACCTCATCGTCCGCATGGGTCCCCTCGCCCTTTTGAAAGGCCCGGAAAATGCGGCAGTCTTGCACATCAAAGCGAGAACCATCGGAATGTGAATGGTGGATGAGTGCGTGCATGTTCTTGCCAAGCAGGTCGTTCGGGGAAGCATAGCCAAGCACGCGCAGACTTGCGGCATTGCAGAAGGTGCATTCTCCTTTGGTGTCGAGGCCATAGATGGGCTCGCCTGTGGACTCCAGTATGAGGCGCGTGTGCTCCTCGCTCTTGCGCAATTCCAGCGTCATGGCCCCGGCCAGGGAGAGGGCCTTTGTCCGGGTGTTCAGCAATGAAAAGGCGACGAAGGAAAGCAGCAAGCTGATGCTGATGCCGCCTGAAAGCACCATGTGCGGCACGGTGCGGTCCACCTCTGCCTCAAATTCCGGCAATGACTGGAAGGACAAGGTCCACTCGTGGCCAAAAAACTTGAGTGAGCGCATGGTTTGGAGGAGGGCTTGGCGGCCGGTAGCGCCTTGGTGCGTTTGCGCCTCGCTGCGGAACATGAGTGCCTCTGCCTTTGGGGAGGCCCCATCGTACACTTCGAGACCTAGTCCGGCGATGGAATGCCCCACTATACCCAGCATGAAGTCATTCATGCGGAAGGGGCTATAAACGTATCCGCGGAGTGCTGCGCGGCGTTCTTCCGTGGTGAAGGTAGGCACTCCGCGGGCGTAGTGGGGCAAGTACATAAGGAAGCCCGCCTGAGCGCCCTTGTCCGTCTCCTGCACAAGGGTAACCCTGGCACTGGCCACGGTTTGGCCTGAATCGCGGGCACGTTCCATGGCCGCCCTGCGTATGGGGTCACTGAACATGTCAAACCCAAATGCGCGTTGGTTACGGGCGTCGAAGGGCTCCAGGTAGATGATCCCCGTGTAAGTGTCACGTTCGCCAGGCGGGCGGATGGCGTAGGTTGGGAAACCATCGTTGCGCATGAACTGCACATGTGCGGCCAGGTCCTCGGGCTTTATCAGCAGGCTGTAGCCGATGCCTTGGATGCCGGGATAATTCCGGAGCACATTCAACTTTCCCACATACTCCCGCCACTGATCCCGGCTAACAGGGCCCACTGCGGAGAGCATGGACAATCCGCCACGAAGAGCCATCTCGTAGGTATCAAGGCGGTCCTCGATGGCGTGGGCGATTTCCGCTGCCTTGTTATTGAAGCGTTCTACCGCGAGCCGCTCCGTCAGTCGGTCTGCGTTGCGCCCCCCGAGAAATGTCACTGCCAAGCCACACAGAAGAATGGCAAAGGCTGCGAAATGCGGGTTGGTGAGAAGCCGTTGGAGCCTGAGCAGCGGTGACGGTCTCTCTGTTGAGTTGGCAATGGGCGATTTCATGTTGCTCATGTTGTTTATGTTGTTCCTGCATCCCAAGGCCAAAGAAAGCTCGTACAATAGTTGCCCAAACAGGCCTCGGTGGCAACACTAAATGTTGAGACACGCGCGAGTTTTCATATGAGGCCCCGACTGGCTGCTGCGCGTAGATCAACCGTTAAAAGGCAATTCAGGGAATCTGACTACGGAGAGGGGGGGCGGACTGGTCATTTTTTGTCTTGAAGTGAGGAGGCCGATATTGTTTGGGGCCGTGATTGCACATTGGCAAACCGTATGAGGGGGGCAAAGTAAAAGCCCCGCCGCGAACATCCACGTTCGTCAGCGGGGCCTTCTTATTCCTTGGTGCCCAGGGCGGGGCTCGAACCCGCATAACCCGAAGGTTGAGGGATTTTAAGTCTCTGTTTTGATGTAATTATTACAGCATGTTGTGGGCGTGGTGTGAATATTTTCTGATGGTTGCGTACGCATGCGCATTCACGAATGATCACTGGCTTGCACTCGCAGTGGAGCAAAATTGGAGCAATCCGGTTTGCGAGTTCGGGCCACCAGCTGCCCATAAATGTCATGGGATATTCTCAGTTGCATTGTGCCATGCTGATAATGCTCTGACGCAGAAAGTGTGATCCATGTCATACTTATTGAAATATTCCTGTATTACTATCATGCATTGCGCGCATATGGACAAAAATACAGCAAATTAGAATCAGAGTTAACTCGGACGTGCTGTGTGCTAAGAAAAATGTACACCTTTACATTGTGGCGAGATTGTGGCTTAAATACATAATTGCGAGAGCTCTGATTGCTGTGGCACACAGCATGATTTGCATGCTGATCCTGCGCTGCGGTGGCTTGGCAGGCTTACGCATGCACCATGCTGGTGTTGAACGACGAATTATTCCGCGCGCGCAGCTGGGTTTCCCTGGCGCCGAATCAATAAGGGAGAAATGATGAAGACGCATAAAAAAATGGGGAAGGCCCCGGCGGCAAAGATGCCCGGCGTGGTGGAAGAATCCAGGGCCCTGGGGCCGCCCGCCGGGGGTACCCCGGAGCAGAACGTCTCCGCGCGGGCGACTCCCCACGCCAACATCCCTGTGGTTGGCATCGGTGCTTCCGCAGGTGGCTTGGCGGCGTTTGAGGCCTTCTTTTCCGGCATGCCCACCGATGCCGATCCAAACATGGCCTTTGTGCTTGTTCAACACCTGGCCCCGGACCACAAGAGCCTTCTCACCGATCTCATCCGGCGCTACACGCGCATGCAGGTTTCCGAGGTGGAGGACGGCATGGTGGTGGAGGCCAACCACGCCTATATCATCCCCCCCGGCCGCGACATGGCCCTGCTGAACGGCACGCTCCACCTGCTGGAGCCCGCCTCACCCCGGGGGCAACGGCTGCCCATCGACTTCTTTTTCCGCTCCCTGGCTCATGACCAGCACGAACGGGCCATCTGCGTCGTGCTCTCCGGCACCGGCAGCGATGGCACCCTGGGCGTGCGCGCCATCAAGGGCGAGGGCGGCATGGTCATGGTCCAAAACCCCGGCTCCACCGAATACGACGGCATGCCCCG
>JAVBYL010000381.1 GCA_030824035.1 Humidesulfovibrio sp. | reverse complement strand
GCAGGAGATTCGTCAGAAACCGAAGCCACTGCGCTGGCCGGAGCTTCCTCGGCAGACGGAGCTTCCTCGGCAGGCGGAGTTTCCTCTGTGGGCAGGGCGTCCTCTGTGGGCAGCGCACCTTCGGCACGGGCAAAGGCGTCTTCGTCCGACTCGGGCGTTTCGCTGGCCCCTGGCGTGTCGCTCGCCCCTGGCGCGGACGCCGTAGCCTCCGGCGCTGCCGTGGAGGTCTGCTCCGGCTGTTCGATGAGCGGTGCTGTTGGCGTTTCGGCTGGCGTTTGCGCGCCGGAGCCGTACAACTGCTCGTGCGCCTCGGCCTTGCGTTTCTCGAAATCGGCCATCTCGGCCTCGCGCTCAAAGGAGCGCTTTACATCGGTGCTCATCTGCTTGAACTCGCCAATGGCCTTGCCCAGCCCCTTCATGAGGTCGGGCAATTTCTTGGGGTCCACCGCAATGATGGCCACGATGGCAATGACGAGCAATTCTCCGGTAGCGAGCATAGGCCTTCCTGCTTACAAAACGTGCGCGTTACAGTCCGGGCCTATTCCCACTCGATGGTGCTGGGCGGCTTGCTGGAGATGTCCAGCACCACGCGGTTCACACCCTTCACTTCGTTGATGATGCGGCTGGACATGCGCGCCAGGATCTCCGAGGGCAGGCGGGACCAGTCCGCCGTCATGGCGTCCAGGCTGTCCACAATGCGCAGGGCGATGACGTGCTCATACGTCCTGTCGTCGCCCATGACGCCAACGGTCTTGAGCGGCAGCAGCACGGCGAAGCCCTGCCACACCTTGCGGTACCAGTCGCTGGCGATGAGCTCGTGCTGCACGATCTTGTCGGCCTGGCGCAGGATTTCCAGGCGCTCCTCGGTGATCTCGCCGATGACGCGGATGGCCAGGCCGGGACCGGGGAAGGGGTGGCGCCAGATGATGTTCTCGGGCATGCCGAGCTCATAGGCCACCTTGCGGACCTCGTCCTTGAACAGCTCGCGCAGGGGCTCCACCAGCTTCAGGTTCATCTTCTCCGGCAGGCCGCCCACGTTGTGGTGGCTCTTGATGACGGCGCTGGGGCCCTTGAAGGAGATGGACTCGATGACGTCCGGGTACAGGGTTCCCTGGGCCAGGAACTCCACGCCCTCAATGGCCTTGGCCTCGCGGTCGAACACCTCGATGAAGGTGTAGCCGATGATCTTGCGCTTCTGCTCCGGGTCTTCAATGCCATTCAGCTTGTCCAGGAACTCCTTGCGGGCGTCCACGCACTTCACGTTCAGGTCGAAGTGCTCCTCCAAAAAGCCGATGACTTCCTGGCGTTCGCCCATGCGCAACAGGCCGTTGTCCACAAAGATGCAGTACAGGCGCTTGCCTATGGCGCGGTGCAGCAGCACGGCCGCCACGGTGGAGTCGATGCCGCCGGAAAGGCCCAGCACCACCTTGCCCTCACCCACCTGGGCGGACATGGTCTTGATGCTCGAATCGACAAAGGAGGACATGGTCCACGCGGCCTTGAGCCCGGCGATCTTGAACAGGAAGTTGGCGATGATCTGCCCGCCCTGGTCGGTGTGCGCCACCTCCGGGTGGAACTGGACGGCGTAGATCTTGCGCGCGGCGTCGCACATGGCGGCGTTTTCCAGGTTCTCGGTGGCGCCCATGCGCACAAAGCCCGTGGGCAGTTTGCCCACATGGTCTCCGTGGCTCATCCACACGGTCAGCTTCTCCTTGCCCTCCACCCCGGCGAACAGCGGGAACTCGCCGATGGCCTGGAATTCGGCGCGGCCGTACTCGCGGTCCTTGGAGCGGGTCACCTCGCCATCCAGGGTGTGGGCAAGCACCTGCATGCCGTAGCAAATGCCCAGGATGGGCAGGCCCCAGGTGAGGTATTCCTTGGGCAGCGGGGGCGCGCCCGCGTCGTGCACGCTGGACGGGCCGCCGGAAAACACCAGGGCGCTCGGGTTCAGGGCCTTGATTGCAGCGGGGTCGCTGGTGCAGGGATGAATCTCCGAGTACACGCCGGCCTCGCGGATGCGCCGGGCGATGAGCTGGGTGACCTGGGACCCGAAATCGATGATGATGACTTTTTCTTCGTGCAGCATTGGGCTTCCCTTGGGGTATGGGTCCTAGGACTCGACCCGGTAGTTCGGGGCTTCCTTGGTGATGATGACATCGTGGACATGGCTTTCGCGCAGTCCGGCGGTGGAAATCTGCATGAACTGGGCCTTCACCTTCAGTTCCTCGATGGTGCCGCAGCCCAGGTAGCCCATGCCGGAGCGCAGGCCGCCCACCAGCTGGTGGATGCTCTCGGTGACGGCCCCACGGAAGGGCACGCGGCCGACGATGCCCTCCGGCACCAGCTTCTTGCTCTTGTCCTGGAAGTAGCGGTCGCTGCTGCCCTGGGCCATGGCGTCGATGCTGCCCATGCCGCGGTAGATCTTGTAGGTGCGGCCCTGGTACAGAATGGTCTCGCCTGGGCTCTCCTCGGTGCCGGCGAACAGGCTGCCCATCATGCAGGTGTCCGCCCCGGCGGCCAGGGCCTTCACCACATCGCCGGAGAACTTGATGCCGCCATCGGCGATGATGCACTTGCCCGCCTCGCGGCAGGCGCGGCCAGCTTCGAGGATGGCGGTGATCTGCGGCACGCCCACACCGGCGACGATGCGCGTGGTGCAGATGGAGCCGGGGCCGATGCCCACCTTCACGGTGTCGACACCGGCCTCGATGAGCGCCTTGGCGCCCTCGTAGGTGGCCACGTTGCCGCCGATGATCTGGGCGTCGGGGAAGGCCTCGCGCAGGGCGCGGGTGGCCAGCAGGATGTTGTTGGAGTGCCCGTGGGCGGAATCGAGCACCAGAAAGTCGACCCCGGCGCGCAGCAGCGCCTCGGCCCGGGAGATGCCGTCCTGGCCGACGCCGACGGCCGCGCCCACACGCAGACGGCCCAGGTCGTCCTTGCAGGCGTTGGGGTACTTTTTAACCTTCTCGATGTCCTTGATGGTGATGAGGCCCTTGAGCTTGTTGTCCTCGTCCACCACCAGGAGCTTCTCAATGCGGTTCTGGTGCAGGTGGCGCTTGGCCTCCTCGTCACTGATGCCCTCGGGCACGACCACGAGGTTGCGGCTGGTCATCACCTCGGAAACCGGGGTGCTGGGCTCGGTGACGAAGCGCACGTCGCGGTTGGTGACGATGCCCACGAGCTTGTCGCCACGGACCACGGGCAGGCCGGAGATGCGGTACTCGCTCATGAGCGAGAGCACCTTGCCCACGTTGTCGTCCGGGTGCACGGTCACCGGGTCGTGGATCATGCCCGACTCGCTCTTCTTGACCTTGTCCACCTCGCGAACCTGGTCGCGGATGTTCATGTTCTTGTGGATGACGCCCACGCCGCCGTGCCGGGCCATGGAGATGGCCATGCGCGCCTCGGTGACGGTGTCCATGGCGGCGGAGAGCAGCGGGATGTTCAAGCGGATGCTGGGGGTAAGCTGGGTGCTCACGTCCACGGTATCGGGCAGCACCTCGGAATAGGCCGGAACAAGCAGCACGTCGTCGAAGGTGAGCGCCTTGCCGATGATCTTATCCTGCATCTTCACTTCCCCTTCACCCGGTCTTGTGCCGGGGCTTCTGATTGCTCAAGGCGTTTACAAGCCCAGGTATGCCTTCTTGACCTCATCGTTGGCAAGGAGCTTGTCGCAGGAATCTTCGAGCGTTATGCGCCCGTTTTCCATCACGTAGCCCCTGTGCGCAACCTTGAGCGCCTGGTTGGCGTTCTGCTCCACCAAAAAGATGGTGGTGTTGCTCTCTTTGTTGATCTGCTTGATGATGTCGAAAATCTGCCGGATGATGAGCGGGGCCAGGCCCAGGGAGGGCTCATCGAGCAGGAGCAGCTTGGGCCGGGCCATGAGCGCGCGGCTGATGGCCAGCATCTGCTGCTCGCCGCCGGAGAGGGTTCCGCCCAGCTGCTTGCGCCGCTGCGAAAGGATGGGGAACAGGCCGAAGACCTTGTCCAGGTCGCTCGTGATTCCCGCCTTGTCCGAGCGCAGGAACGCGCCCATGTCCAGGTTCTCCTGCACGGTGAGGTCCGGGAAGATGAGCCGGCCTTCCGGCACTTGGCAGATGCCCTGGGAAACGACCTTGTCCGGCGAGATGCCGTTCATGACGCGTCCCTCGAAGAGGACCTCGCCGTTTCTGGGGGGCACAACGCCGCAGATGGTCATCAGCGTGGTGCTCTTGCCCGCGCCGTTGGCGCCGATGAGGGTGATGATCTCGCCCTCGCCGATGGTGATGTTCACATCGCGCAGGGCCTGGATGTTGCCGTAGTAGGCATCGATATGTTTCAGCTCAAGCATCGCTTTCCTCGCCCAGATAGGCCCGGATGACCTGCGGATCCTCGCCCACTTCCTTGGGGGTTCCCGTGGAGATGACGCGGCCGTATTCCATCACGTAGATTCGGTCGGACAGGCTCATGACCATCTTCATGTCGTGTTCGATGAGCAGCACGCTGACCTTGAATTCCTCGCGGATGCGGATGACCATCTCCTTGAGTTCCAAGGTCTCCTGCGGGTTCATGCCCGCGGCGGGCTCGTCCAGCAGCAGCAGGAAGGGCTCCGTGGCCAGGGCCCGGGCAATCTCCAGCCGCCTCTGCGCGCCGTAGGGCAGGTTGCGCGAGTACTCGTTGGCCATCTTTTCCAGCCCCACCTTTTTCAGGAGCTCGTAGCTGGAATCCACCACCATCTGTTCTTCGCGGCGGGTGCCGGGGCCGCGCAGAATCGCGCCCAGGATGCCCGTCTTGGTGCGGCAGTGCCGTCCGATCATGACGTTCTCGAGGGCCGTCATGGAGGGGAACAGGCGGATGTTCTGGAAGGTGCGCGCCATGCCCAGCTCGCAGACCAGGTTGGTCCGCATGCCGTTGACGCGGCGCTTTTTGCCGCTTCTCGGGTAGGCGAACACATCGCCCTCGGAGGGGGTGTATATGCCGGTGATGCAGTTGAAGAAGGTGGTTTTGCCCGCCCCGTTGGGGCCGATGAGCGCCACGACCTCGCCCTGGCGGACCTCCAGGTCCACCTCGGACAAGGCCCGCAGGCCGCCGAAGTTCATGCTCATGTTGTGGACGGAGAGAACCGCTCCGTCCGGAGCCTGTGCAGTATCTGTCTGAGCCATGCCCTAGCCCGCCGTTTCCGCGTTAATTTTGTAGATTTTGCGCTTGGCGCGCACCAGGCCCTTGGGCATGAACACCATGATGACGATCATGGTGGCCCCGAAGAGCAGCATGCGGTACTCCGAGAAGGCGCGCATGTACTCCGGCAGCAGCATGAGCAGGAACGCGCCCAGGATGACGCCCACCACCGAGCCCATGCCGCCCAGCACCACAATGGCCAGGATCATTGCCGATTCCATGAAGGTGAAGCTGGCCGGGTTGACGAAGGTCGTTTTGGCCGCGAACACCACGCCCATGAGGCTTGCCAGGGTGGCGCCCAGGGCAAAGGCCATGAGCTTGGCCCGGGTGTTGTCGATGCCCATGGCCTGACAGGCGATCTCATCCTCGCGCAGGGCCAGCCAGGCCCGTCCGATGCGCGAGTCCTTGAGCCTGGCGGTGACGAAGATCGTCAGCATCACCAGCCCCAGCATGATGTAGTAGATGTAGGTTGTGGCCTGCTCCACCGAGTACGGGATGCCGAACAGGCCAGGCCGGTCGATGTTGGCGATGCCGCTGGGGCCGAAGGAGAAATCGCTCCAGTTTTCCAGCACCAGGCGGATGATTTGCCCGAAGCCCAGGGTGACGATGGCCAGATAGTCGCCGCGCAGCCGGAGCACCGGGAAGCCGAGCAACAGGCCGAAGAAGGCCCCCATGATGGCACCCATGGGCAGCACGGTCCAGAAGCCGAGGTCGAAGTGGTGGTTCAGCAGCGCGTATGTGTAGGCGCCCACCGCGTAGAAGGCCACGTAGCCCAGGTCGAGCAGCCCGGCCAGGCCCACGGTGATGTTCAGCCCCAGGCCAAGCACCACGTAGATGAGCGCGGAGACGAGGATGTTCGTCTGGTACATGGAGAAGATCCAGGGGAAGGCCACGGCGGCCACAAACCCGAAGGCCAGCATGGGCTTCACGAGCTTGGGATCGGCGAAGCCCCTTGCCAGGGCGCTTTCCTTGACGTTGCCCTCGGCGTCCTTGTTGGCCTTGCCGCGGTCGCGGCGCTCCAGCATGATGTACCACACCAGCGCCAGCAGGAAGCTGCCCGCAGCCATGTAGGCCAGGTGCATCCAGCGCCAGGTCACGGTCTTTTCCACCGTGTCCACCCGGATGACCATGATGGGGGCGGTGAGGAACGCCAGCCACACGGCGGCGATAAGCGCGCGCTTGACGTGTGCGAAGATGTTTTCAGCAGCCATGGACTACACCTTTTGCGCCCGCTGCTTGCCAAGCAGGCCTGCGGGCCGGAAGATCAGGATGAGCACCAGCAGGCAGAAGGCGAACACGTCCTCGTAGTCGCTCGAGACGTAGCCGGTGGCGAAGCTCTCGGTCCAGCCGAGGACCAGGCCGCCCAGCACCGCGCCGGGAATGCTGCCGATGCCGCCAAGCACCGCCGCCGTGAAGGCCTTGATGCCGGCCAGAAAGCCGATGACGAAGTTGATCTGCCCCACGTGCGTGGCGATGAGCACACCGCCCACGGCCGCCAGGCTGGAGCCGATGACGAAGGTGGCGGAGATGACCTGGTCGACGTTGACGCCGACGAGCATGGCCATCTTGCGGTTCTGCGCCGTGGCGCGCATGGCCTTGCCCATGCGGGTGAACTTGATGAACAGCGTCAGCGCCACCATCACCACCAGGGAGGTGACGATGATGAACAGGTCCGAGGTGCCCAGGAACATGGAGAAGCGCTCCATGAAGTCAAGGTCGGGGATGAGGCGGGGGAAGGGCAGAAAGTCCGGGGTTTGGGCGAGCATGATATAGTTCTGCAGCAGGATGGACATGCCGATGGCCGAGATGAGCGGGGCCAGGCGTGGCGCGCCGCGCAGGGGCTTGTAGGCTATCTTTTCCACCGTGTAGCCGTAGGCTGCGGAATACAGCACCGAGACGATGATGGCGATGACCAGGATGGACAGCACGGGCCAGCCCATGGCCGTCAGCACACCGGCCACGATGAGCCCCATGAAGGCGCCGATCATGTATATCTCGCCGTGGGCGAAGTTGATGAGCTCGATGATGCCGTACACCATGGTGTAGCCCAGGGCGATGAGGGCATACACGCTGCCGCGGGAGAGCCCGCTGAAGAAAAGTTGCAGGAAATATTCCATGGGAACCATCCAGTCGTCGTGGGAGGGGGCTCCCGGCGACCTTGTCTTTACGGAACCAGGGGACAGGCGCGAACGCCTGCCCCCTGGCCAAACAAATGCCAATCCTTTCGGACGGCTTTCTTACTTCACCAGTTCGTACTTGCCGTTCTTCACCTGGTACACGGAGAAGCTCACGCCCTCGGCGTCGCCCTTGGCGTCGAACTTGATCTTGCCGACCGGGGTCTCGATGTACTCGTTCTGCAGGGCGGCCACGACCTTGTCGTAGTCGGTGCTGCCGGCCTTGGCAACCGCGTTCAGCAGAGCCTGGGAGGCGGCGTAGGCCTGGGGGAAGAAGGCGCCGGGCTTGGAGCCGAATTCCTTCTCGTGGTCGGCCAGGGCCTTCTTGTACACTTCGTTGTCGGCCAGGATCTGGGGACCGGTGGCGTAAACGCCCTCGGCGTCGGCGCCGGCGGTCTTGATGAAGGTGTCGTCCTTCACGCCGTCGTCGGAAACGAAGGCGATCTTGAGGCCCTTCTTGTGCATCTGGGTGACGATCTTGGAGGCCTCGGGGTGGTAGCCGCCGAAGAGCACGCAATCAGCGCCGGTGGACTTGATCTTCTGGATGACGGCGGAGTAGTCCACGCCGCCGGGGGTGATGCCTTCAAACAGAACGACCTTGGCGGCCTTGCCGTCCTCGAGGGCCTTCTTGGCGCTCTCGGCAAAACCCTTGCCGTAGTCGCCCTTGTCGTGGATGACGGCGACTTTCTTGACCTTCAGCTCGGTCACGGCGAACTCGGCCGCGGCCTTGCCCTGGATCAGGTCGTAGCTGATGGTGCGGAAGAAGTTCGGGTACGAGCCGCTCTGGGTCAGCTCGGTGCTGGTGGCGGAGGGCGACATCAGGATGATCTTGGCATCCTTGTAGATGGGCAGGGCGGCCTTGGTGGCGCCGGAGCAAATGTGGCCGAGCACGATGCCGACCTTCTCGCTCACCAGCTTGGTGGCGGCGTTGGTGGCCAGCTCGGGCTTGCACTGGTCGTCCATGGGCAGCACTTCAACCTGCATGCCGTTCACGCCGCCCTTGGCGTTGAGATCTTTGGCCACCAGCTTGGCGGCATTGACGGAGGGCAGACCGTAGGAAGCAAGGTCTCCGCTCTGGGCGCCGGCAACGCCGAGCACCAGGACTTTCTTAGCGGCGGGAGCCGGAGCTTCAGCCTTTTTCTCTTCCTTTTTTTCGCCAGCGCAGCCCATGGAAAGCATGCCTGCCATGGCAACGGCCAGAACCGTCGAGAACCATTTCGCCTTCATCGTGAATTCCTCCAGAGTAGTTCTGTCAACAACATGCGCCACATATACCTACCGACCGGGAGACACCCATCTCCAAGCCGCTAATCCCTTGAAGGCGGACAGTTTAGAGACTTATTGGCCCTTGTCAATACGAGTATTTACTCACATCGGCTGCCCTACTGGGCCTTGGCCGGAACAAGCTCCTCCTGCGCGCTCTTCAGCACGTCCGCGTCCTTGGGCGCCAGCTGCACAACCTTGCGGAAGTGCGGCTCCGCCTCGCCAGCCTTGTTCATGTAATGTTTCAGCAGAATGCCCATGTTGTAATGGGTCAGGGCGTCGTCCGGGTTTTTGGCCAACACCTTGTCGAAAATCTTCTTGGCCTGGTCGTACTGCTTGAGCTCAAAGCGCACCATGCCGAGGGCCTTCTGGGTCTCCATGTCGTTCGGAGCGTTCTTGGCGGCGTGCTCCAGGAACTCCAGCGCCTTGTCCCAGGCCTGCATCATCATGAAGGTGTTGCCGAGCTCGAAAAGGATCTTGGGATCCTCCGGGTTCGTCTCCATCTTGCGCATCAGCTCGCGCAGGGCCTCCATGTCCACGCCCATCATGCCCATGGGACCGCCCTTGCCGCCCATGCCCTCGCCCATGCCGCCGCGCTCCTGCTGAATCTCCACGGTCATTCCCTTGCCCTGCATGCGGTAGATGAAGGAACCGACGAAGATGATCAACAGGGCCGCCACCAGGGAGCCGACGACCACTTTCTGACCCAGGCGCGGGGTCTCTGCCTTACTTGTCTTTTGAATCACGGAGCATCTCCAGTTGTTGCAAACGCTTGGCTATTCCCTGGCCACGCAAGGCCAGATACGCAGCATACGCCCCAAGGGCGATCCACACGGCGGCATTGGCCGCCACCACATACCCGTTCATCACGCACCCTCCCGGCCGCCGAGCAAGAGCGCTCTTGCCCGCTCTTCGGCCCGGCCCAGGCCAAACCGGCCCAGAACAAGCGTCAGCCACAACACCCCAAAAGCTCCCAAATTCACCAGCACCGTGCGCCACATTTCCGGCTCCAGCCCGCCGCCCTGGCTGGCCAGCACAGCTGGGTGCACGCTGCGCCAAATGCGCGCGGAATAAAACACCAGAGGCACGTCGAGGAACGCCACCACGCCCAGGACCGCGCACACCAGCGCCCTTCTCTCCCCGCCCATGCCCGAACCGCGCAGCACCAGGTAGCCCGCGTACACGAACCACATGATGAGCGTGGTGGTGAGCCGGGGGTCCCAGGTCCACCACACGTTCCAGGCGGCGCGGCCCCAGATGGAGCCGGACACGAGGGCCAGCCCGCTCATGAGCACACCCACCTCTGCGGCTGCCCCGGCCAGGATATCCGAGCCCGCGTCGCGCTTCATCAGATGGCGGATGCTGGCCACGAACACCACGAAAAAGCTCACCAGCGCCCACCAGGCCAGCGGCATGTGGATGTAGAAGATCTTTTGCACCACGCCCATGGTCTCCTCCAGGGGCGCATAGCTCCAGATGAACCACTGCCCAACGGCCAGGGCGGCGAGGGAGAGTATCGACAAAATCTTGATGTTCGGCATGGCGGACTCCAATGGCGGCCAGGGGCGCCGCTATTCCTCACCCGTGTACAAAAAGGGGAACAGAAAGGCCCCGGCGGCGCTGAACACCGCGTCGAAGGCCACGATGATCGCGGCCCACAGGGCCTCGTCCGGCGCTGGCTCGCCGGAGAACACCCCGGCGAAGATGCGGATGCCGCCCAGCAGCACCGGCAAAAGCAGCGGAAAAAGAATCACCGAAAAAAGCGACTCGCGGGCGGCCTGCCCCTGCGCCAAGGCTCCCAAAAGCGCACCCAGCGCGGCCAGCCCCCAGTCCACGCCGATGAGCGCCAACACAAGCGTGGGCACGGAGCCCCGGATGTCCTGCCCAAGAAACACGGCAGCGGCGGGCAGAAATACCATCTGCGAAAGCACCAGCAGCAGGAACCCGGCCAGCCCCTTGCCCAGCCACACGGAATGCTCCGGCACGGGCGAGGAAAGCAGGCCCAAACGGCAGCCGCCCACCTCCTCCAGGCTGAACAGGTCGTTGAACACCAGCACCAGGCCGAAGGCCGAGGCCAGCCAGAAGATGGCGGCGGCGGCCTGCCCGGACACCAACTCACCCGTGGGGCGCGAGAGGCTGAACAGAAAAATAAGCAGCAAACCCAGCAGCATGGCCTGTACCAGGCCCTGCCCGCCACCGACGGACAGCCGCAGGTCCTTGCCCGCTATGGCGGCGGCGCGCCTCAGCATGTCAGCCCCCCCGCGTCAAATTCTGCAGCGGGCCCGAAATAGGCCACCCCGGCATCGCGCAGGTGCAGCACCTTTTCGGCAAAGGGCAGGTCGGCGGAAAGATGGTGGCTGACCCAGACCACGGCGGCTCCGCTGGCCTTCAGGCCGTTTATCTCGCGGCGCAGCAGCTCCTGGGAGGCGGGGTCCAGGCCGGTGCCTGGCTCGTCCAAAAACACCAGCCTGGGGCCGATGAGGAACACCCGGGCCAGGTTCAGGCGCTGGGCCATCCCGCGCGAGAAGGTTCCGGCGGGCTCCCCGGCCACACGCGCCAGGCCCACGCGCTCCAGCACGGCCTCCAGCTCGGCGCGGGAGGGGGCAAGCCCGTACATGCGCGCCCAGAAGGTCAGGTTGGCCACGGCGGAAAGCCTGGGGTACTGGAAGGTGGCGTGGCCCAGGTAGGCGCAGGCCTCCGGCGGCACACGCACATCGACGACGCCCGCGCTGGGCCGGGCCAGACCGGCCATGATCTTCAGCAGCGTGGTTTTGCCCGCGCCGTTGCCGCCCACCACAAGCAGGGCCTCCCCGGCCAGGGCTGCGCAGTCCACGCCGCGCAGCACCAACTTGGAGCCGAAAAACTTGCCCACGCCGCGCACTTCCACGCGAACGTCGCCGCGCTCCCCGTCACCCATATGGGTGCGCACGGGCTCGCCCCCCCCGGATGTTTTCCGGGGAGGACGGTCCATCTCGTGTGCGGAGGCGGAGCTGGTCAAAGGCTACTCCTTGCCCTTGCCCCGCCCGTAGCGCAGCACCAAAAAGGGCGCAAAGCTCAGGAGGATGCCGCCGATCCAAATCCAGTTCACCAACGGGTTGACGTTCACCTTGACGGACGCGCCGCCATCCTCGGTGAGGCCGAGCAGCACGGCGAAGATCTCGTCGCCCAGGCCGGGCAGCACGGCCACCTCGGCGAAGGGCTGCTCATAGCCACGGTACAGCCTGCGCTCCGGCACCACGGTGCCGATGACCTTGCCGTTCTTGGACACTTCCAGCTCGGCGATGAGCCTGGCCATGCTGGCGGAGCTCTTCTCGTGCAATTCGTTGAGCTTGACCGTGTAGCCGCCCACCTCGAAGGTCTCGCCGGGGTGCACGTCGCGCTCCACACCCACCTGGTACGGGCCGGAGAAGGCCACGCCCAGGGCCATGAGGCCCAGGCCCAGGTGCACGGCATAGGAGCCGAGGCTCTTGCGGCCGCGCGCATCGGGCAGCAGGCCCACGGCCAGCACGGCGGTGGTCATGCAGGCCACGCCGCCCGCAGCGCCCACCAGGGCCAGGGGCAGGGTGTAGCCCATGGCCACAAAAACGCCCGCGGCGATGAGGAAGGCGGCTCCGGCGGCCATGAGGCCGCGCTTGTCGCGCACGCCCTCCTTCCAGCCCAGCCAGGGGCAGGCGGAGAACAGCAGCACCAGCAGCGCGAAGAGCGGCAGGCACACGCGATTGTAGAAATGTGCGTCCAGGCCCATGGGCTTGGAGCTCCATGTTTTGCTGATGACCGGCCACATGGTGCCCAGGCCCACGACAAAGCCCAGGGCGATGAGCGTCCAGGCGGCGATGACCAGGAAGCCCTCGCGGCTGATGAGCCCGCCCAGGCTGCGCTGATCCGTGAGCTTGCACTGCAGCACCGACACCACCGACACGGCGGTGAGGAACAGGATGAAGGACAAGAGGGGCCGGGCCACGCCGCCCTCGCCAAAGGCGTGGAGCGATTCCACCACGCCGCTGCGCACCAGATAGGTGCCGAAGACGCACAGGACGAAGGTGAGGGCCATGAGCAGCATATTGCTGCGGGCCAAGGCGTTGCGGCGCGAGCCCACGATGGCCGTGTGCAGGAAGGCCGTGCCGGTGCACCAGGGGATCAGCGAGGCGTTCTCGACGGGGTCCCAGGCCCAGTAGCCGCCCCAGCCCAGCTCCATGTACGACCACCAGCCGCCCAGGATGATGCCGGAGGTGAGGAAGATCCAGGAGAGGATGGTGAAGTTGCGGGTGGAACGGATCCACTGGCTGCCATCGCCAGATAGGGCGGCGGCGATGGCCGCGCAGCCGGGAATGACAAAACCGGCGTAGCCCAGCAGCAAAAGCGGCGGGTGGAAGATCATGCCGGGGTTGCGCAAGAGCGGGTTCATGCCCTTGCCGTCCGGCGGGGTGGGCACGGCCTGCACAAAGGGGTTCACCCAGCAGGTGAGCATGAGCAGGAAGAACGCCTGCACCACGAAGAACACCAGCCAGAAATAGGCGCGGGTGCGCTGGGGCAGTTCCTTGTAGCCGGGGGTGAACACAAAGATGCCCACACACAGCGCCATGGAAAGCTCCCAGAACAGCAGCGAGCCCTCGCTGCCGGCCCAGAACGCCGTGAGGGTGTAGGCGAACTCCAGGGTGCTGTCCACGTGGCTGAACACGGAATAGAACGCGTAGTTCTTGGTGACCAGCGCCCAAAGCAGGATGCCGGAGGCTGCGCAGACCAGGCCGGTTATGGCAAGGTGCCCGTATTCGGAAAATTTGAGGCGCTCCTCACGGCCGGTGAGGAAGGCCACGCCGGTCCAGCCACCCAGGAACAGGGTGCCGAGCAGCGCAAAGAGCATGACGATGTATGCAGTCATTTGCATGGGGGAGTACTCCAGGGAGGGCGAACCGAGGCAGTGGGCGCGCCGTGGCGCTGCCCCTGGACGGAACTACCCCCGGTTCTGCTTTTCGTATTTGGAGGGACACTTGGTGATGAGCGTGCTGGCGGTGAACACCGTCCCCTCACCAGCAGCGGTTGGCGCCGCTCCCATGCCGCCCTCGACGATGACCTCGGCCCCAGCCTTGAAGGTGTCGGGCACTGCGCCGCGATAGCTCACGCGCAGGGACTGGCCTGGGTTTTCCTTGTCGAGGAGGATGAAGTTGACGCCTGGGCCGGGTTGCATCCGCTCGATGCCCTCCGCGGCCACGTTACCGAACAGGCGCGCCTGCTTGAGCTTGGCCGGCTCCGTCGCCAGGGCCTCGCCCACATTGAGGAAGTAGACGCTGTCGTTGGTCACTCCCGAGGCGATGAGGTAGCCCACCCCGCCCAGAAAGAGCAAAAGGGCAGCGATATAAATGCCTTTTCCGCCTTTTGTGGCCATGATGATCCTGCTTTGGTGCGTTGTCGTTGGCTCTTCACTTCCAAACAACGGCTCCAGATAACCCAAACGCCGGGGAAAAGCTAGTCTTCAGACTCGTTGCGCCCGCCCGTTGCCAGCTCGCTGCGGCGGCGGCGGGCCAGCTCGCGCATGTCCACCACCTGGTCGGTCTCGTCCACAATTTCGCTGCCCAGCATCTCCTCCAGCACGTCTTCCAGGGTAACAACCCCGGCCATGCCGCCGTATTCGTCCAGCACCACGAACAGGTGCATGCGGCTTTCCAGAAACCGGCGCAGCAGCTTGTCCAGGGTGATGTTCTCCAGCACAAAGTGGGCGGGCCGCATGATGTCGGAAAGGCGCAGGGTCTCCTGGTCGTTGGCGGCGGCCTCGAACACCTGCCTGCGGTACACCACGCCCACCACGTCCTCCGCGTCCTCGCCCTCATACACCGGGATGCGCGTGTGCGGCCAGGTCTTCGTCCCTTCCAGGGCCTCGGCCACGGTCATCTCCGCAGGCAGGGAGAACACCACCATGCGCGGGGTCATGATCTCCCCGGCGTGCTTGCTGTCCAGGGCCAGGATGTTGCGGATGGCCGATTCCTCGTAGGGCTTGATGACACCGGCCTGGCGGGTCAGGCTCACCACGGCGCGGATGTCGTCCTCGTC
>JAVBYL010000072.1 GCA_030824035.1 Humidesulfovibrio sp. | reverse complement strand
ACGCCGCAAATGCTCATGAGCGTGGTGGACTTGCCCGCGCCGTTGGCGCCGATGATGCTCACCACCTCGCCGGGGTACACCTTGAGGCTGATGCCCTTGAGGGCCACGATGCGGCCATACGCGGCGGAAACATTGCGCAGTTCGAGGATGGGGGTCTTGGGGGCTGCTTCCTGCATGGGCGTCATTCCTTTTCCTCGCTGCGAACGCCCATGCGCTTGGCGGGCCACAGTCCCTTGGGGCGCACGAGCATCATGATGGCCATGACGCCGCCGAACACCAGCATGCGGTACAGCTCAAAGCCGCGGAACACCTCCGGCAGGGCGATGAGCGCCAGGGAGCCGAGGATGACGCCGGGGATGGAGCCCATGCCGCCCAGCACCACCATGGCCAGCACCATGGCCGACTCGATGAAGGTGAAGGACTCCGGGCTGATGAAGCGCATGCGCGCGGCGAAGAACGCCCCGGCCAAACCGCCGAACACCGCGCCCATGGCGTAGGCCAAGAGCTTGATGCGCAGCGTGTTCACGCCC
This sequence comes from Humidesulfovibrio sp., assembly GCA_030824035.1. Lineage (GTDB taxonomy): Bacteria > Desulfobacterota > Desulfovibrionia > Desulfovibrionales > Desulfovibrionaceae > Humidesulfovibrio. Next base: position 14,112 of record JAVBYL010000072.1, on the reverse strand, counting down.
ATGAGCTCGGCTGCGGTCTGGTCTTCGCGCACGGCCTCGAAGGCCCTGCCGATGCGGGAGGTGTTGATGCGGTACACGGCCACCACGGTGAACACCGCCAGGCCGAGGATGATGTAGTAGAACTGCTCCAGGCCGGTGAGCGGGATGACCTTGAAGCCCACGTCCGTCCACCAGTAGACGCCCGGAGGCTGGATGCCCAGGATGCCGTTGGGGCCGTTGGTCAGGCTCATCCAGTTGTTCAGCACGATGCGCACGATCTCGCCAAAGCCCAGGGTCACGATGGCCAGATAGTCGCCGCGCATGCGCAGGGTGGGATAGCCGATGAAGCAGCCAGCGATGGCCGAAAAGCAGCCCGCGATGGGCAGGCTGAGCCAGAACGACAGGCCGTAATGCACGGACAGCAGCGCATACGTGTACGCGCCCACGCCGTAAAAGGCGATGTAGCCGAGGTCCAGCAGGCCCGCCATGCCGACGACGACATTGAGCCCCAGGCCCAGGCAGATGTACACCAGCACACTGATGGCGACGTCGTGGGCGTAGCGCTCGGTGACGAAGGGGAAGGCCAGGGCTCCGGCGGCCACAAGCACCAGCCAAATCCACGTGGGAACCTTGGCGGTGGCGCTGGCCGCCGTTTCGCGCAGGGCCTGGGCCGGGCGCAGGGCGAAGTCCAGCCAGCCGCCGCGCTTTATCTGGTACAGGGCCAGCAGAATGCCAGCGGAAACGGCCACCTTGGCCCAAATGGCGAAACTGGAGGCGAACTCCAGCCCCTCGGGCTTGATGCCCAAAAGCGGCCAGAGCAGCACATAAAACCAGACCATGGCCAGGCCGTAGCCCAGCCAAAGTTTCTTAGACTCGCGTATCGTCAACGTTCTCCCCCATGATGCCCGTGGGCATGAAATAAAGCACCGCGATGAGGATGATGAAGGCGAACACGTCTTTGTATTCGCTGGAGATGTATCCCGCAGCGAAGACTTCGATCATGCCGATGATCAGCCCGCCCAGCATGGCGCCGGTGATGTTGCCGATGCCGCCCAGAACAGCGGCCGAGAAGGCCTTGATGCCGGGCACGAAGCCCATGTCGTAGCGCACGGAGCCGTAGTACATGCCCACCATGATGCCCGCCGCGCAGGCCAGGCCGGCGCCGATGGCGAAGGTGAGGCTGATGATGCGGCTGGAGTTGATGCCCACCAGGGCGCTCATGGTCTTGTCCTGGGCCGTGGCGCGCATGGCCTTGCCGATGCGGGTCTTGAAGACGAGCACGTTGAGCGCGATGAGCAGGAAGGCCGTGATGCCGACGATGACGACCTGCATGTAGCTCACCACCGCGCCGCCGATCTCGAAGCCGCCCTGGACCATCTCGCCGGGGTAGGCCCGGTCGTACACGCCCTGGGTCAGCATCAGGCCATTTTGCAGAAATATGGACATGCCGAGCGCGGAGAGCAGCACGGACAGTCGGGAGGAGTTGCGAAGCGGCTTGTAGGCCAGCTTTTCCACCGCCATGGCCAAGAGGGCGCAATAGCCCATGGCCAGCACCAGCGCAACGCTCAGGCACACAAAGGGCGGGTACCCCTGCGACACCAGCCAGCTGATGAGGATGACCCCCATGTAGCCGCCAGCGGCGTAAATCTCGCCGTGGGCAAAGTTGATGAGCTGGATGATGCCGTAAACCATGGTGTAGCCAAGGGCCACCAGGGCGTACACCCCACCCAGGGTGATGCCGTTGACCAGCTGCTGAAAGAAGAATTCCACGTGTAGGTGCGCCTTTTTACGGCGAGGGGCCCCGAAGGGCCCCTGCCGTGTGTTCTCTTGGACTTGGGATTACTTGCTGAACAGCTGGCCGTTCTCGGGGTTCCAGAAGTTCTCGAACTTGCCACCCTTCACAACCTGGATCACGTAATTGGAGCCGGAATCGCCGTTCTCCTTGTACTTGATCTGCTTGGAGGCGCCGGCGAAGTCGACCTTGCGCATCTCGGCGTTGACCTTGTCGGCATCGGTGCCGCCAGCGGCCTTCACGGCCTTCAGGTAGGCCAGGGCGGAGTCGTAGGCATAGGCGGAGTAAGCGCCGGGCTCGCCGAACTTGGCCTTGTAGGTGTCATAGAACTGCTTGTAGGCCGGGGTTTCCTTGTCGGTGTAGCCAAAGGTCAGGTACACGCCCTCGGCGGCGTCCTTGGCCAGTTCCATCAGCTGCGGATGGTACACGGCGTCCTGGGCGAGGATCTTGGTCTTGATGCCGAGGCGGGCAACCTGGATGAGCATGGGCGCGGCGGAGGCGCTGTTCTGCAGGCTGACGTAGAAGACATCGGGCTTGGCGGCCTTCACCTTGGTGAGCACCGCGGAGTAGTCCTTGTCGCCCTGGTTCACGTGCTCGTGGCCCAGCACCTTGATGCCGGCGCCGGGGGCCAGCTTCTCAACGCTGTCGGCCAGGCCCTGGGAGTAGGTGGTCTTGTCGTCCACCAGGTAGATGGTCTTGGCCTTCAGGTGCTCCACGGCGAACTTCACGGCGGCCTTGCTCTGGTCGTCGTCACGGCCGCAGGTGCGGAACATGTACTTCAGGCCGCTCTCGGTGACCTTCTCGTTGGTGGAGGCCGGGGTGATCATGAGGATCTTGGCGGCCATGAGGGGCTCGGAAGCGGGGATGGTGGCGCTGGAGCAGTAGGCGCCCACAACGGCGGTGACTTTCTCGCTGATGAGCTTGTTGGCGGCGGCCACGGCCTGGCGAGGATCGCAGGCGTCGTCCTCGGCCTGGACGGTGACGGGGCCAAGGGGGCCCATCTCGGCGTTCATAACCTCGACGGCGGCAAGCACGCCGTTCTTGATGTCGTTGCCGTCAGCGGCATACTGGCCGGTCAGGGGGCTCAGGGTGCCGATTTTGATGCCGGCCTTGGGAGCCTCAGCCTTTTTCTCATCCTTCTTCTCGCCGCCACAGCCAAAGGCCATGAACGCAACGAGAAGAAGCGTGGAAATCAAAGTAAGCGCACGTTTCATCTGAACTTCCCCCTTCTTATAAGTGATTATTGGCCAAGATATGCTTCGATCACCTTGGGGTCGCGCTGGATTTCCTCCGGCTTGCCCTCGGCGATCATCACCCCATGATCCAGCACCACGATGTGGCGGCAAATGCCCATGACCACCTTCATGTCGTGCTCCACCATCAAAATGCTTATGCCAAGCCCGCTAATGCGCGCAATGGTGTTCATCAGGTCCAGGCTTTCCGCCGGGTTCAGGCCCGCGGCGGGCTCGTCCAGCAGCAGGGTCTTGGGCTCGCTTGCCAGGGCGCGGGCAATTTCCAGCCTGCGCTGCAAGCCATAGGCCATGTTGGAGGCCACCTCGCCCGCGAACTCGGAAAGCCCCATGAAGTCCAGGGCTTCCATGGCGCGCTTGCGTATGCGCCCCTCCTCCCGCTTTTGGGAGGGCAGGCGCAACACGGCGCCCACAACCCCGGCCTTGGTGCGGCAGTGCTGGGCCACCATCACGTTTTCCAGGGCCGTCATGTTCTGGAACAGGCGGATGTTCTGGAAGGTGCGGGCAACGCCCAGGGCAAGGATCTGGTGGGGCCGACGGCCAGCCAGGACGTTTCCGTCGTAGGCCACCTGCCCGGCGCAGTACCTGTACACACCGGTAATAACGTTGAATACGGTGGTCTTGCCCGCCCCGTTGGGACCGATAAGACCAACGATATCACCCTCGCGCACGCGGAAGGAGACATCGGTGAGTGCCTGGAGGCCGCCGAAGCGGACGCTGATGTCGGAAAGTTCGAGAGTCGCCATAAGTGGCAGATGGTATACAGAGGCATAGCAAAAAAAATCAAGCGCGAAGATTTGCTTATTTTGTCAGACCAAATCTTATTATCCAAATATTTTGGATAATACTACACAAAAACCCCTATGCCGCCGTCGATTGTTCGGCAAGAAAACCCTTGCATTGCCCGCAATAATCCGTTCCACGACCGCTCTTGCCGCCCGGAGGTTTTCCGGCTATGGTGCGCCTCTTACACTCCATATAAAAGAAGTATCCATGACAGACCGACCCATGACCGACCGACCCATCACATTCGACCGTGGCCAGGACAAGCGCCCCCGCGCCAATCCCCTCGAGGACCTCCTCGATATGGATGGCAAGCTGATCTACATGCTTTCCCGCCGCAGCAAGCTGGTGCAGCGCGCCGCCAAGGGCAGGCAGGTGCTGGACCGCGAAACCGAGAAGCGCCTTTGGGCCAACTTCGAGGAAGCAGCGCGCGCCCAGAACCTGGACCAGCGCATGGCGCGCCAGCTCTTCGCCCTGCTGGGCAGCTTCGGCCTGGAAACCCCGGAGGGCCGCCGCAGCGCGGACAAGCCCTTCACCATGGTTCCCCGCTCCGAGGCAGCCGATATCGACATCTCCGGCCCGCGCTCCCTGGCGCTGACGCGCATGCTGGCCGTGCTGGCCGCCGCCACGGGCCAGAACCTGCGCCTCACCGGCGTGGTGCTCAACGACCCGCTCATCGAGCTGGTCAAGGGCCTCAACCAGGCTGGCGCGCACCTCTCCTGGACCGACGACCGCCTGGAAAGCCAGCCCGACGCCTCCCACAAATCCGGGCGCGAGGCTGGCGAATTCGGCCCCCTGCGCTTTGAGGACATCCTTATTTTCTGCGGCGATGAGCCCTTCACCCTGTATACGCTCATCGCCTTCGCCCTGCGCGAGGCCGGACGCTCCAAGTTCGCGGGCGGCGCGGAGCTCAAGCTCCTCGACCTGCGGCCCCTGGAGACCCTGCTGCCCAAGCTGGGCGCGCGCCTGGCCTCCATGAACCCCCGCAGCCGCGGCCTGCCCGTGCGCCTGGAATCCGGCGGCGACATGGCCGCCCGCGTGGAACTCGCGGCGGACACCCCGCCCCTGTTCGCCCAGGCTTTGGCCCTGGCCGCCTGGAGCTACCCCGAGGGGCTGCGCCTGGCCCTCAGCGCCGATCCCGCCGCCGCCCTGATGCAGGCCAAGGCCCTGGACGAGGCCCTGGAGGCCCTGGCCCTGTGCGGCATCAAGGCCAAGCGCCAGGACAACGAATACATCGTGCCCGCTGGCAAGCCCAAGGTGCCCTACGCGCCGGAGCTCCCGCTCGACACCGCCCTGGCCGCCTACCTGCTGGCCCTGCCCGCCTTTGCCGGCGGCGTGGCCAAGCTCTCCGGCACCTACGTGCCGCCCAAGGCACTGGCCGCGGACCTCGCCGCCCTCGGCCTGGCCGTGGAGGCCCTGAAAACCGACGACGCCAGCGCCGTGCTGCTGCGCAGCGCCCCGCTGTACGCGGGCGTCACCCTTGGCATGGGCACGGACCCCGATCTGCTGCCCCTGGCCCTGGCCCTGGCCGTAAAGGCCGGTGGCGCCACCGTGCAGCTGCCCGCCGCCGGTCAGACCGTGCACCGCGCCGTGGCCCAGGAGCTGCTGGACCGCCTGGGTGCCGCCACCGAGGACAAGGACGGCGCCATCGTGGTGCTGCCCGCCGACAAGGACGCCGGCCGGTCGGCCGGGCCTCTCCTCTGGACCGGCGTTTGGACAAGCCCCAGCCCGCACATGACCCTGGCCCTGGCGCTATTGTCCTTCCCCATGCCGGGCATCTCCATCGACAACCCCGGCGGCCTGGCCGCCCTCTGGCCCAGGTTCTGGGCCTGCTACAACGCCCTGCCCAAGGTGCGCGAGATTCCCCCCGCGCCCAAGGAGACCCCCATAGATGACGCAAAGCCCAAACGTCGACGCGTCCGAGTCTGAGCTCATCGCCCAGTGCGAGGCCGCAATGGCCGAGTTCACGGCCCAGCGCGACGAATGTGTGCGCCGGGTCCGTGAGCTTATTGCCGCCGAGGACCACGTCAACGGCGTGTACCACGCCACGGAGATCTACCGCCTCCAGAAGGACAAGCTCCGGCTGGATGTGGAGATCGAATTCAAGCGCAAAAAAATCAACCGTATCCGCCTCGGCATAGACGAGTCCGCCATGTATGGCGACCCGGACAAGCTGGCGCTGTAGTTCATCTGGAATCAACACGGCGCACGGGCTTGTGCGCCCTTTGAGGAGGAGCTTTTCATGGCCAAGGCCCGCAACCTGACGCAGAAGATCATCGCCCAGCACCTCATCACCGGGAAGATGACCCCCGGCAGCGAGATAGGACTCAAGATCGACCAGACGCTCACCCAGGACGCCACCGGCACCATGGCCTGCCTCCAGTTCGAGGCCATCGGCATCCCCCGCGTGCGCGCCGAACTCTCCGTGAGCTACGTTGACCACAACACCCTGCAGACGGGCTTCCGCAACCCGGACGACCACCGCTACCTGCGCACCATCGCCGCCAAGTACGGCATCGTGTTTTCCCCGGCGGGCACCGGCATTTGCCACCAGCTGCACCTGGAAAACTTCGCCCAGCCCGGCAAAACCCTCATCGGCTCCGACTCCCACACCCCCACCGCTGGCGGCGTGGGCAGCCTGGCCATCGGCGCGGGCGGCCTTTCCGTGGCCCTGGCCATGGCGGGCGAGGCTTACATGCTGCCCATGCCCAAGGTGGTCCGCGTGAACCTCACCGGTGCGCTCACCGGCTGGGCCAGCGCCAAGGACGTCATCCTGCACCTGCTGGGCCTGCTCACCGTCAAGGGCGGCGTGGGCAAGGTCATGGAGTTCACCGGTCCGGGCGTGGCCACCCTCACCGTGCCGGAGCGCGCCACCATCACCAACATGGGCGCGGAACTGGGCGCCACCACCAGCATTTTCCCCAGCGACGCCCAGACCAAGAAGTTCCTGGCGCGCATGGGCCGGCCCGAAGACTTCGTTGCCCTGGCGGCGGACAAGAAGGCCACCTACGACGAGGAGGTCGAGATCGACCTCTGCGCCATCGAGCCCCTGGCCGCCGCCCCGCACATGCCCGACCGCATGGTGCGCATCGCCGACCTGGACGGCATGCAGGTGGACCAGGCCGCCATCGGCTCCTGCACCAACTCTTCCTACACCGACCTCAAGGCCACGGCGGAGCTGCTGAAGGGCAAGCGCATCAACCCCGCCACGGACCTGCTCATCGCCCCCGGCTCCAAGCAGGTGCTCAAGCTGCTCACCGCCGAGGGCCTGCTCGACCCGCTGCTGGACGCCGGAGCGCGTATCCTCGAATGCGCCTGCGGCCCGTGCATCGGCATCGGCGGCTCCCCGGTGAGCAAGGGCGTGTGCGCCCGCACCTTCAACCGCAACTTCGAGGGCCGCAGCGGCACCCAGGACGCCCAGGTGTATCTGGTGAGCCCGCTCACCGCCGCCCAGGCCGCCCTGAACGGCAAGTTCACCAACCCCGCCACCTGGGGAACCCCGCCCAAGAAGGCTGAGCTGCCCAAGCGCGTGCCCAGCATCCGCCAGCTCTTCGTTTTCCCCCCGGAGGATGGCGCCAAGGTGGAGGTGCTGCGCGGGCCCAACATCGTGGCCCTGGAGCGCTTCACCGACATGACCGACACCGTGGAGGGCAAAATCGCCCTCAAGGTGGGCGACAACATCACCACCGACCACATCATGCCCGCTGGCGCGCAGATCATGGCGCTCCGGTCCAACATTCCGGCCATCAGCGAGCACGTGTTCACCAAGGTGGACCCGGACTTCGTCAGCCGCATCAAGGCCCTGGGCGGCGGGTTCATCCTGGGCGGCGAGAACTACGGCCAGGGCTCCAGCCGCGAGCACGCCGCGCTGGCCCCGCGCCACCTGGGCGTCAAGGCCGTCATCGTCAAAAGCCTTGCCCGCATCCACCGCGCCAACCTGGTCAACTTCGGCATTCTGCCGCTCATTCTTGTGAACAAGAGCGATTACGACACCTTGGCCCAGGGGGACACCCTGACCATCGCGGCCGGAAAGATCGCTCCGGGCAAGCCGCTCAACATCATCGTGAACGGTTCCGCCAAGGTTGCCGTGACAAATGATTTGACGGCCAAGGAGCTCACGATTATCCAATCAGGCGGACTGCTCAACACCGTACGCCTGTCCTAGGGCCCGCGAGCAGCACCACAGCGCAATCAGCACCGGAGTCAGCATGCTAGAACAATTACGACAGAACGCAGAAAGCTGGGGCATCAAGATCGCCTTCGGCATCATCATCGTTGTCTTTATTTTCTCCTTTGGCCTGGGCGGGCTCTCCGACAAGAAGGAGCCGGTCGTGGCCTATGTCGACGGGGCCCCCATCTCCGCGCGGGAGTTCCAGAAAGCCTACGAGGACACCATCACGGCCATGCGCCGCCAGAACCCCGGCCTCACCGCCGAGGAGCTGAACACCCCGCAGTTCAAGCAGAGCATCCTGGCCCAGCTGGTGAACACCAAGCTGGTGCTGGCCTCCGCTGACAAGATGGGCCTTGTGGTTTCCCCGGCGGAGCTGCGCGCGCTCATCAGCAGCATCCCCTCCTTCCACAACGCCCAGAACACTTTCGACAGCGCCATCTACAAGAACGCCCTGGCGCAGAACCACACCACGCCGGAGCGCTTTGAGGCCGAGCTGAAAAGCAACCAGCTGGTGCAGAAGCTCCAGGCCATGACCACCGTTTCCTCCCTGCTCACCGAGCCGGAGGCCAAGGGGCTGTTCCAGTGGGCGCGGGAAACCGTGCGCATGGACTACGTCATCTTCCCGGTGAAGGACTTCCTGGACCAGGCGAAGCCCACCGACGAGCAGCTTGCCGCCTTCTACGAGTCCAACAAGGAGCGCTTCAAGGTTCCCGCCCGCCTGCGCCTGGAGTTCCTGCCCATCACCGTGGCCGAGCTGGCCGCCGGGCAGACCGTGAGTGACGAGGCCGTGCTGAAGCACTACGAGAGCAACCCCGACAGCTTCCTGCACCCGGAGCAGCTGCACGCCCGGCACATCCTGCTGATGGTGCCGCCCTCCGCCACCAAGGAGCAGGAGGCCAAGGCCGAGGCCGACATCAAGAACATCCTGGCCCAGGCCAAGAAGGGCCCCTTCGAGGCCGTTGCCAAAAAGTTCTCCCAAGACCCCGGCACCGCCCCCACCGGCGGCGACCTGCCCTGGTTCTCCCGCGGCATGATGGTCAAGCCCTTTGAGGACGCGGCCTTCGCGCTCAAGCCCGGGCAGGTCAGCGAGCCCGTGCGCACCCAGTACGGATGGCACATCATCAAGCTGGAGGCCTCCCGCCCGGCGGGCAAGGTTCCCTTCGAGGCGGCCAAGGCCGACATCAAGCGCCGCCTGGCCGAAGAAAAGGCCAATGAGAAGGTGAACGAGATTCTGGACCAGAGCCTGGACCAGATGGCCGCGGGCGTGAAGCTGGAAAAAATCGCCAAGGACCTGAACCTGGCCACCCGCAAGAGCGAGCTCATGGACGCCGCCATGGTGCAGCGCACCTTTGGCCTCAAAAAGGAGGCCGTGGAGAGCCTGTTCGCCCTGGCCGTGGGCGCTGGCGCCAAGACCCCCCTGGCCATGGAGCCCTCCAAGGGCTACCTGCTGGCCGAGAAGATCGAGGACCAGGCCGAGTCCGTGCTGCCGCTGGACAAGGTCAAGGCCGAGGTGCTGGCCGAGGTGAAGTCCCAGGAGGCCCGCAAGCTGGCCATGGACAAGGCCCAGGCCGTCCTCGCCAAGCTCATCGACCCCGCCACCACCCAGCAGGCCCAGGCCAGCCTGAAGGCCGAACTGAAGACCACCCCGCCCCTGGACAGGCAGGCCGCCATCGCCCAAACCGGGGGCAACCCCCAGCTGCTCATGGGCATCTTCTCCGCCGCGGACAACAACTGGCTCAAGACCCCCTTCGAGGTTCCCGCCGGTGTGGCCCTTGCCCGCCTGAACGAGCGCATCCCCGCCCCGGAGGAAGTCTGGGAAAAGGAGAAGCGCTTCTGGACCTCCCAGGGCTCGGCGGCCTTCCGCCAGGAGCTGTTCAACGCCCTGCTGGCCAACCTGCGCGCCTCGGCCAAGGTCGAGATCGTCCGCCAGGATCTGGTCAACTAGTCATCGTACCCGGCACAGCCGACCACCATCCAAGATCCACCACCAAGGGGGGGCGTTCGCGCCCTCCCTTTTTTTGCGCCCTCTCTTTTTGGCGGCCTGGGCTGTTCCGCGCTCGTGCCTGCTCCGCTCCGTAATACGAGCCGATAGGCCAAAAAAAGCCCGCTGGGCGCGGGCATGGGGTTGGGGCGGGAGCAGTTGCGTAGGCTATTCGTCCTGGTCTTTGCCAGGCACGTGGATGTTGTATTTCTTGATTTTGTAGTGGATGGCCCGGCGACTGATGCCCAGCAGGTCGGCGGCGGCCTTTTTGACCCAGGCCGTGCGCTCCAGGGCGCGCAGGATGGCCTGGTGCTCATTGTCCTCCAACGACAGCGAATCGGCGGACGGGCCGCTGTTGCCAGGCCCATTGCCGTTGCCATTACCATGGCCATTACCGTTGGTCAGCGGGGCGGGGGCCGCCTCCGCAGCGGTGGGCAAGCTGGCGGGAGCAGGCGCACTCTCCGGCGCGGCGTGCAGCTGGTCGAGCTGGATGTCGCGGGGGCGCAGCACCGTGCCGGAGCAGAACACCACCCCACCCTCCAGGGCGTGCTTCAGCTCGCGCACGTTGCCCGGCCAGTTGTGGGACATCAGCAGCTGCATGGTCTCCGGCGAGGCGGTGATGGGCGGGCGGCCCTGCTCCGCGCAGAAGATCTCCAGGAAGCGCTCCACAAGAAGCGGGATGTCCTCCTTGCGCTCGCGCAGGGGCGGCACCTTGAGGGTCACCACCTTGAGGCGGAAGTACAGGTCCTCGCGGAACTCGCCCTTTTTGACCAGGGCGGAAAGATCGGCGTTGGTGGCGGCGATGACCCGGCAGTGCAGCGGGATGGCGCGGGTGTCGCCCACGCGGCGGATGGTGCGCTCCTGCAGGAAGCGCAGAAGTCTGGTCTGCATCTCCGGGGAGATGTTGCCGATCTCGTCGAGGAACAGGGTCCCGCCGTCGGCCTCCTCCATCAGCCCCTTCTTATCGCGCACGGCGTGGGTGAAGGAACCCTTCACGTGGCCGAAAAGTTCGCTCTCCAGCAGGGTGGGCTGGGTGGAGCCGCAGTCGACAATGACAAAGGGCCCCTTGGCGCGCGCGCTCTGGTCGTGCAGCAGCCGGGCCACCATCTCCTTGCCCGTGCCGCTCTCGCCCAGGATGAGCACCCCGGCGTCCGTGTGGGCCACGCGCTCCAAAATGGCGTAAAAATCGCGCATGGCAGGGCTTTTACCGCCCCACAGCACATCGCTGACGGCCTTGCCCTTGGCGGGCTTGTGCGCCCGCTCCTTGGCGCCACGGCCAAGCAGGGTCTCGATCTTCTGGAGCAGCTGGTGGCCGTCGAAAGGCTTGGTGAGGTAGTCCGCCGCGCCGGAGCGTATGGTGGACACCGCGTCCGGGATGTTGCCATAGGCCGTGAGCAGGATCACCGGGATCTGCGGCCATTGCTCCAACACTTCCTTCAGCAGGCCCACCCCGCCCATGCCGGGCATCTTCACGTCGGAGACGACGAGGTCCACGGGCTGCTGGGCCAAAAGCTCCACGCCTTCCTCGGCGCTCCTGGCCGTGAGGGTGCGGTACTTGGCGCTGGAAAGCCGCGCCTCCAGCACCTGCAGGATGTTCTTGTCGTCGTCCACCACCAGGATGGTGGCGCCAGTGCCCTGGGAAGCAGGGGGGGAGGCATTGTGCTTGGGGCTTTCCATGTGCTGGTGGCTACTCCAAACCCTTCTTCTTGTGGCTGATTTCCTGGTGCAAACGCTCCAGGGCGTTGAGCTGGCTGCGCAGGCCTTCCGCCTCGGCGGTCTTTTTGCGCAGCATCTCCCGCAGCTTGTCCGTGTCGTCCTGGCAGCCGGCAAGGCGCTTGCTGCGCTTCAGCTCGCGGTCAATCTCGCCCTCGGTGAGGATGGCCGGGCTGTTGGGTATATGCGCCGGGGACAGGCGGGGCAAAAGCGGGGTGATCAGGCGCGGATCCTCGGCGGGCAGGCCCTCGGGGGTCATCTGCACCCAGGTGTTCCAAAGGGTCAGGCCCTCGTGCAGGTCTTCCGGGGTGCTGGCCACGGCCAGCTTGGCGCAGGCCAGGCCGAAGTACGCCTTGCGCGCGAGCACAGGGTCGGCCGTGGTGCCGGAAAGCCGCTGAAAAATGCTGGCGGACTTCTCGTACTGCCCGGCCAAGTAGGAATCAACGGCCAGCAGGTAGGCGCTTTGCAACTCGCCCGTGGAGGAAAAGCCCCCCCCCGGCCCGAATGTGGCGCAGCCGGAAAGGGCGCCAAGCGCCAGAATGAGCACAGCGGACAAGGCGCGCGCGCGCAGCATCGCACAAAGGGTGCGGGGAAAACGTTTCGACATGACCATTTTCTATACCATCGCCCTTGGCTTGGGAAGGGAAAAGCAGAAGCTGGCCCCGCAGCCGGGCGCGCTGTTCAGCCACAGGGTGCCGCCGTGGGCCTCCACTATGCCCTTGGCGATGGAGAGCCCCAGCCCCAGGCCGTCCACGCTGCCCCGAACGGAGGCCTCCCGGTAATACTTGAGGAAGATGCGCTCGTGCTCCTCCGGGGCGATGCCAGGGCCCTCGTCCACCACGCAAAAGATCACCGAGTCGCCCGTTGGCTCCGGGGTCACGCTCACGCGGACCACCGACTCCGGCGGGGAAAATTTGATGGCGTTGCCCAGCAGGTTGACCAGCACCTGGCTCACGTGTTCCTGGTCGGCCTCCACAAAAACAAAGCCTTCGGGCAGCTCTGTTTTAAGCGCGATGTTCTTGGCCATGGCCGTGGGCATCAGGCGGTCCACCGCGGCGCGGGCCAGGGCGCTGGCGTCCAGCGGCTTTGTGGAAAGGCGCAGCCGCTGCGACTCCAGGCTCGACACCTGCATCAGCCGCTCCAAAAGGTGTGTCAGCCGCAGGGCCTCCTGGCGCGAGATGTCGAGGAACTGGCGCTGCTTCTCGTTCACCTCACCAAAAACACCGTCGGCCACAAGGTCCACGCTCTCGCGGATGCTCGTCAGCGGGGTGCGGATTTCGTGGGAGAGCATGGCGATGAAGTCCTGGCGCATGCGCTCCTCTTCCTTCAGGCGCTGGGCCATGCTGTTGAAGGCCTGGGCCAGTTCGCCCAGCTCGTCGGTGCTCATGACGCGCACCGGGGCCGAGGGCTCGCCCCGGCCCAGCTCGCGGATGCCCCGGCGGATCTCCGAGAGCGAGCGGTTCAGGCGGTAGGCGATGAACACGCTGCCCAGCACCCCCAGGGTGATGCTGGCGATGAGCCCCATGAAGCCCAGGCGCTCGGCCTGCCTGCTGCGCTCGGCCAGCTCGTGCAGCCTGGCCTCCATGTCCTCCTGGTTGGCCTGCCGCGTGTCGGACAAGATATCCAGCCAGCGGGTAATGGTCCTGTCCGGCAAGGACTTGGTCTCCGGGTTCGTGCTGCGCGAGAGCACGATGGTGTACTCCTTGGTCAGCTCGGCCCAGGGCTCGCGGTAGTCCGGGTGGCGCTCCAGCACGCTGGTCAGCGTTTTGCCAAAGTCCTGCAAGTCGGTCAGAAAGCTCTCCATGTACACGTCTTTCTGCAATATCTCAAAGCGCTTGCGGTTCTCCTCCAGGGAGAGCAGCTGCTGGATCATGCGCTGGGCGGACTTGTCGATGTCGTAATTGGTGTTGACGATGGCGCTGGAGGATTCCACCAGGTTTTGGATGCGCAACAAGAGCACCGTGGTGGTGGCGTAGAAGATGGCGACCAGCACCATGCACCAGATGAGCAGCTTTGCGGTGATGCCCAGCCTGCGGGGCATAAGTCTTTCCACGGGCGCTCCCTTGGGGGACATTCTCAGTGGCCGGACCCTAGCCGAGAACCACGGCGCGGTCCACAGCCATGTGCGCGCCGCGACCTTGCGGGCACTACCTTGCGGGCACTACCTCGCGGGCACAATATCCAGCACCAGGATGTCCGCCGGAGCCAGCACGCGCATGGGCGGCCCCCAGAAGCCCGCCCCGCCGCTCACGGCCAGGGTCAGCCCGTCCTCCTCGTAAAACCCGCCCATGAACTCCGTGGTCAGGCGCACCACAAGGTAGAACGGGAACAGCTGCCCGCGGTGCGTGTGGCCGGAAACCGTCAGCTCGATGCCCAGGGGCTTCACCGCCTCGCGCCAGGCCACGGGCCGGTGGTTCATCAAAATGCGGAACATGGCCGGATC
>JAVBYL010000083.1 GCA_030824035.1 Humidesulfovibrio sp. | reverse complement strand
GCCGTCTCCGGCATTGCCGGACCAAGCGGCGGCACCCGCGAGAAGCCCGTGGGCACGGTGTGGATCGCCTGGGCCTGGCCCGGTGGGGAGCGCGCCGAAAAGTTCCTGTTCCGTGGCTCCCGCACTTCGGTGAAGGCCCAGAGCGTGGCGGGCGCGCTGTTCGGGCTGGTCACGTTCTCCGCTTGATGCCCCGGGGCCTGCCATGCCGCCCCTGCGCTGCTTCATCGGCCTGCCGCTGCCCCCGCACTGCCAGCACACCCTTGAGCGCCTGACCGGCGAGCTGTCCTCGCGGCTTGCCTCGCGCATCACCTGGGTGCGCCCGGAAAGCGCCCACCTCACTCTCAAGTTCCTCGGCGACGTGCCGGAGGAGGACATTCCGCAGTTGGCTGCCGCCCTGCGCGGTGTTTCCTTCGCGCCCTTCGCCCTGCGTCTGGGCGGGGCGGGGTGCTTTCCCGCGTGGAAAAACAGCCAAAGCCGTAGTTCGAGCGGGGACAAAGATCGGGGGGCGGACAAGGGCCGTGGCGGCGCGCCCCAGGTGCTCTGGGCGGGCATGGCGCAGGGCGCGGAGCATTGTTCGGACTTGGCGCGGGGCGCGGAGCAATGTGCGGACTTGGCGCGAGCGGTGGATGGCGTTTGCGCACGGCTGGGCTTTGCGGCCCAGGCCGGGGCGTTTGTGCCGCACCTGACCCTTGGGCGCGTGCGTGTTCCCGCCCAGGGCGAGGACTGGCGGGCGGCCCTGGAGCTGGCGGGCGGCGTGGACTGGGGGGAGGTGCGCGTGGAGCGCTTTGTGCTTTGGCGCAGCGTACTTGGACCCGGTGGGCCCAAGTACGCCGCCCTGGAAGTCTTCCCGGCCCTTGCGGGTGCAAGCGCCTTGGCTGGGGGCTAGATGTAGTCGCCCCGGTTGAATTTGATGCGTTCCGTCACCGCCATGACTTCGAGTTCGGAGACCATGCCCTGCAGGGCCGGGTTCTTCGAGGCGAGGTCAGGGTTGTCGCCCTTGAGCTTCCGCACGGTGCCGTCGATGTCGTCGAGCACACCGTAGGCCTGCTTCAGGTT
Organism: Humidesulfovibrio sp.; assembly: GCA_030824035.1. Classification (GTDB taxonomy): domain Bacteria; phylum Desulfobacterota; class Desulfovibrionia; order Desulfovibrionales; family Desulfovibrionaceae; genus Humidesulfovibrio. Next base: position 14,366 of record JAVBYL010000083.1, on the reverse strand, counting down.
CGCCGCATTGGGCGCGCCCGAGGCTCCCTGGAGGTTCGTGGCGTACTGGTCCCACTTGTCGAGCAGGTTTTCCACCGTCTGCATGATCGCCTTCTCCGCCTGAGGTGCCTGGGCAACTGCCTCGACGCTGGTCGCCTCAACACTTTGCGCGCCCAAAAGGGAGCCCAGGGTGTTCAGGCCGCCGAGGCCGCCAGGGGGCGGCAGGGTGGCGACAGGCTTGGCGGAGTCCGCGCCCGACTTGCCGACTTCCTGGCTCAGGAGGTCGCCAAAGGCGGTGTTGGTCTGCCGTGTCCTGTTCGTTTGCGAGGTTTGATCCGCGCGAACGCCTTCCAACTGGTCAGGATGGATTTTCATGTTCGCTCCTCATCCTGTGGTTTGCACTGATTCAGCAGGAACCATGCCAAGGCTTGAGTGTGGCAATGCTGCGAAATTGTTTGTTTTACTCTTTAGGCTACTGGGCAATTCTTTCCCTGCCGCGCGCAGCCTTGGCGTCTGATGCGTAAATCTACAGGATGGCGCATGGATTGTCCAATCCGGGCGGCCCGGCGCTGCTTCCTTTCTTTTCGGCGGCATTTATCCTTGCTTTACGTGGCGCGGGTGATTATTTTCACACTGTGCCACCAACCCGCTGAAGGCGGACAACACCAGGAAAATGAGGAGGTCGCCGTGGCCATGATCAAGAAGATTCTCTGTGCGGTTGATTTTTCCGAGCACAGCCCCGCCGTTGCCAAGTACGCCAGCGAACTGGCCAAGGGCCTGGGGGCCCAGATCGTCTGCATGTACGTGGCTCCTTCCCTCAGCCAGTATGTGGGGTTCCATGTGCCGCCCAGCAGCATTGAGAATTTCGTGGGCGAAATCGTCACCGGCGCCGAGGCGACCATGAGCGCCTTCCTCAGCGAGAACTTCCAGGATGTGCAGGCCGAGGGCCACGTGGTCACCGGCTACGCCGCCGAGGAAATCTTCGCCATCGCCGCCAAGGAAAACGTCGACCTGATCATCATGGGCACCCATGGCCGCAAGGGCATCGACAGAATCCTGTTCGGCTCCGTGGCGGAAAAGGTCGTCAAGGGCGCCCGCTGCCCGGTCATGACCATCCGGCCCCAGGTCTAGCCCAGGTATTTCAGCCCGTAGGGCTTTGCATCGCGTCATCGGCGCAGGGGGCGGAGCGGTCCGCCCCCTGTGGCTTTTTGTTGTCGAGACGACCGCCGTTGCCCCCCACCACAACGGTTCATGCCGCAACGCACGCCACGGTAATGCGCAAGCGCACGACGACCACCAGCACCAGCAAGGGAGAGAGCATGGACGGCCAACGCGTCAGGCCCGAAATTTTGGACTTCAAGCCCTATGTTCCCGGCTTGAGCATTGAGGAAATCAAGGAACGTTACGGGCTTGCCGAGGTCATCAAGCTGGCCAGCAACGAAAACCCCCTGGGCGCCTCTCCCCTCGTGGTCCAGGCCCTGGCCAGGGCCGGGCAGGAGGTGTTCCGCTACCCGCAGAACCACAGTCCCAGGCTGCTGAGCGCCATCGCCAAGGCCGTGGGCGTGCCCGCCGGGCAAATCGTTGCGGGCAACGGCTCCGATGAGATCATCGACCTGCTGCTGCGCGTGGTGGCCCGCCCCGGCGTGGACAACGTCATCTGCTACGAGCACAGCTTCAGCATGTACCGCCTTACCGCCAAGCTGTGCGGCGTGGAATACCGCGAGGTTCCGCGCGGGGAAAACCACCGCCTGCCCCTGGAGTCCCTGGCCGAGGCCGTGGACGCCAACACCGTCATGGTGTTCGTCACCAGCCCGGACAACCCCACGGGCCTGGCCGCCAAGGCCGAGGAGCTGATGGTGCTGGCCGGGGTGCTGCCCAAGGGCACGCTCCTGGTTGTGGACGAGGCTTACATGGACTTCACCTGGCCGCCGGAGGAGTACACCGTCATGTCCTCCCTGGCGGAACTGGACAACGTGGTGGTGCTGCGGACCTTCTCCAAGGCCTACGGCCTGGCCGGCCTGCGTCTGGGCTACGGCGTCATGCCCCAGTGGCTGGCCGACCACGTGCGCCGCGCGCGCCTGCCCTTCACCGTGAATCTCCTGGCCGAGGTGGCTGGCATAGCCGCCCTGGAGGACGACAACTTTTACAGCGCGACGCTGGAGATTGTGTTCAAGGGCCGCGAGCTGCTGCTGAAGCGCCTGCCGGAGCTGGGCTGCGAGGTGTGGCCCTCCCAGGCCAACTTCGTCATGTTCCGCCCCCCGCAGCCCGCCGGGGAGGTGGTGGAGGCGTTGCTCAGGCGCGGCATCATCGTGCGCCATCTGGCCAGCTTCGGCCTGCCGCAGAACATCCGCGTCAACGTTGGAACCCAGGCCGAAACCCAAACCTTCCTTGATGTGTTGAAGGAGATCCTCCATGCCTAGCGCCCCCGCTGTCCTCATCGTGACCCTGGACGGCCCCGCCGGCGTGGGCAAAAGCACCCTGGCCGCCCGCCTGGCCGGGGAGCTGGGCATAGCCTTTCTGGACACCGGGGCCATGTTCCGCGCCGCGGCCTACACCCTGGGCGAGGGCGCCTGGGACTGGTCGCAGGGAATTGTGCAGCAGAAGCTGGGCGAGTTCGAGTTCACCCTGCGCGGCAGCGGCAAGAACACCGAGCTGCTGCTGGGCGGCCAGCCCCTGCCGCAGGAGATCCGCTCCGAGCGCGTGGGCCTGTGGGCCTCGCAGCTGGCCGTGGTTCCTTCCGTGCGGGCGTACATGAAGATGGCGCAGATTTTCCTGGGCCAAACCACCTCCCTGGTGGCCGAGGGACGCGACATGGGCACCGTGGTGTTCCCCGGCGCCACGCACAAGTTTTTCCTGGACGCCGACCCCGAGGAGCGCGCCCGCAGGCGCTGCCGCCAGCTGGAGGCCCAGGGCAAGCCAGCGGACTTCGCCAAGATCGCGGAAAACATCCGCCAGCGCGACGACCAGGACCGCAACCGCAGCATTGCGCCGCTGAAGCCCGCGCCCGATGCCGTGCTGGTGGACACCACCCACATCACCGAGGGCGAGGTGCTGGAAACGGTGCTGCGCGTGGTGCGCGGCGGCTGAGCGCGCCCGTAGCAGGTGTTTGCAGACGCAAAACGCCCGCCCCGGAGCTGCCGGAGCGGGCGTTTTTGTATGCCATGCATCGGCGCGGCGGCCTAGAAGGCCTCTACCATGTCGCCGGTGAGTTCGCTGTACAGGTCGGCCACGAGGATGACCCCCAGCACCTTGCCGTTCTCCTCCACCACTGCCCAGCCCCGGCGCTTGCGCAGGAACAGCTCCAGCACCGTGGGCAGGGAGTCGCCGGGCTTCAGGGTGGGCACGTCCGGCTCCATGTGCCCGGCCAGGGCGGTGTGGGTGCAGGCGGCGCTGGCCCGGGCAAAGGTCTTGTCAAAGTCGCTTTCCTTGGCGATTTTCAGGGCCGGGTCGCGCAGCACGCACTCGTCCACGGCCTTCATCACGTTCCATATGGAAACCGCGCCCTTGAGCACGCGCTTGCCCTCGGCCTGGCCCATCACCAGCACCACGTTGTTCTGCGGGGTGGTCCGCTGGCTCTCGCGCATCACGCGCACCACCTCGGCAAGGCTCGCCGACTCGTCCACCGAGGAGAAGTCCTCACGCATCAGATCCCAGGCCCGCTTGCGAAACAGCATAGAACGCTCCTCATCGTAGGTGTTCCCGCCCCAATCCATGAACAACGCCGGACGGTTGTGCAAGCTGTAACCCGTATGCGGCGCGGAAGGCAAGCCATGCGGCGCGCGCGGGGCGGCCTGTTGCCCCGGCCTTGACAAAAAACGTGCCGGACCGCACTCTGCCGCGTATGAACCGTTTACGCGCTCTTTTGCTTGCCAGCCTGCTTCTGCTCCCGCTTATGCCGGCGGCAATGGCCACGGCGGCAGGCGCTTCGCAGCTGCCCTTCGGCCCCGGCGAGAAGATCAGCTACGACATCTCCTGGACCTTCATCCGCGCCGGTTCCGCCACGCTGGAGGTGCTGCCGGAGTCGGCCGCCGTGGCGGAGCTGGAGGGCAAAAAGGCCCTGCACATCCGCGCCCTGGCCAAAAGCACGCCCTTCATCGACACCTTTTACAAGGTGCGCGACAGCATCGAGAGCTGGGTGGACCCGGGCGTAACGCGGGCGTATCTGTACAAGAAGAACCAGTCCGAGGGCGACTACGTCCGCAACTACACCATCCGCTTCGACAGCAACGGATCGGTGGCCTATCGCTACAGCAAGGGGGCGCTCAAAAACGCCGTCATCACCCCGCAGGGCTGTTTCGACCCGCTGTCCATGCTGTTTTTGTTCCGCACCAAGCCGCTTGCCCTGGGCTACGAGTTCGCCGCACCGGTGACCGACGGCGAAAAGGCCGTGGTGGGCAGGGCGCGGGTGCTCCGGCGCGAGAAGATCAGCACCCCGGCAGGGGAGTTCGACACCTTCCTGGTGGAGCCGGAGGTGAAGGAGATCGGCGGCGTGTTTCGCAAAAGCCCCAACGCCACCCTGCACGTGTGGATAACGGCGGACGCCAGGCGCATTCCCGTGCGCGTGCAAAGCAAGGTGGTGGTGGGCCACTTCACCATGGAAATGACGGGGTACGAACCCCCTAACGATCGACCATAATACCTAACGATACAGGAGCGCGCATGAGCCGCAACACCACTTCTGGCCGCGGTGGCCAACGCCACAAGTCCGGCCGCCATTCCCACAGCACCTCCGGCCGCACGGCCCGCCACGGCTCGCAAATGCCCGGCCACCGCGCGCGCGGCGCCGAGTCCTCGCCCCTGGTGGGCAAGAGCCTGGAGCTTTCCATCGACACCCTGGCCCTGGGCGGGGCGGGCGTGGGCCGTATGCCCGACACCTTGGAGGGAGCCCCCTTCGAGGGCGCGGGCATGGCCGTTTTTGTCTCCGGCGCGCTGCCGGGCTCCCGCGTTTTGGCGCGGCTCACCGCCGTGCACCGCCGCCACGCGGAGGCTGTGGTGGTGGAGGTGCTGGAGGCCTCGCCCGAGGCCGTGACCCCCTTCTGCCCGCATTTCGGCGTGTGCGGCGGCTGCTCGCTGCAGCACCTCGCCCCCGCCAGCCAGCTGGCCTGGAAGGAGCGGCAGATTCTGGACGCCCTCCGGCGCATCGGCAAAGTGGAGCCTGGGAAGGTGCTGCCCGCCGTGGCCGCGCCGTCCAGCCAGCGCTTCCGCAACAAGATGGAGTTCGCCTTCCAGGGCAAGGGCGACGCCCTGCGCTTGGGCCTGTACGAGGCCGGAACCTCCGGCCAGATGGGCGGCGGCCGCGTGTTTGACCTGACCACCTGCCCCATTTTCCCGGAGGCCGGGGTGGAGATCGTCCACGCCGTGCGCGACGCCTGCAAGCAGGCCGGGCTTTCCGGCTACGACCGCGCCACCCGCGAGGGCTTTTTGCGCCACCTGGTGCTGCGCCACAGCGTGCACCAGGACGCCCTGCTGGCCCAGGTCATCACCGCCCAGGCAACGGAGACGCAGGTGAAGGCCCTGCAGGACATGGGCGAGGCGCTGCTTGCGCAGTTCCCCAAGCTCACCGGCTTTGTGCACTCCGAGCGCGCCCGGCCCGACGGCCTGGCCCAGGCCGAGCGCACCCGGCTCACCCTGGGCGCTCCGGTGCTCATCGAGGCCCTGGAGAACGTGCGCTATTCCATCAGCGCCGACGCCTTTTTCCAGACCTGCACCCGCGGGGCCGAGGCGCTCTACGCCGCCCTGCGCGAAATGGCCGACCTGAACCACACCGACACCGTGTACGACCTGTACTGCGGCGGCGGGGGCATCGCCCTGTTCCTGGCCGGTGCGGCCGGGCGCGTGCTGGGGCTGGAGGCCAACGCCTCCGCCATAGCCGATGCCGAGGCCAATGCGGAGCTGGGCGGCATCACCAACTGCCGCTTTGTGCGCGCGGATCTCTCCGGCAAGGACTCCATGCCCACGCGCCTGCCCGGCGGATACGAGAAGCCCGACGTGGCTGTGGTGGACCCCCCGCGCGAGGGGCTGGACGCAGGGCTGGTGGAGTGGCTGAAGGAGATGCCCCTTTCCCGGCTGGCCTATGTTTCCTGCAATCCGGCCACCCTGGCGCGGGATGCCGGTCTGCTGGCCGATGCCTACGAGCTCACCGCCGTGCGCGCGGTGGACCTGTTCCCGCACACGGCCCACGCGGAGTGCCTGGCGCTGTTCACCCCGCGTTAAGCGTCGCGGTGGGCGTGCTCGCCCCGCACTTGCCGATGCCAGGCAAGCGGAGTAGATAGGCTATACCGCACATTGCGAGGGGGGAGTCCATGTCCACAGTCATCCGCAAGAGCTTGCTCCAGCTTGTTTTTTCCGGCGCGTTCATGAAGCGCTGGAACGACCGCCTGCGCCCCATGGAGCTGATGGAAGTGGACAAGCAGGCGCACAAGATGATCGTGGCCTGGATGATCCTGGTGAAGGTGACCCGCGACATGTCCATGGAGGAGCGGCTTTCGCTCACCGAGGAAGTCATCGAGTGCGGGTTGTTCGACTACTTCTACCGCCTGGTCATCACGGACATCAAGCCCCCGGTTTTTTACAAGATAAAGGCCAACCGCGAGGACTACCAGAAGCTCACCCGCTGGGTGCTGCCGCAGCTCAAGCCCCGGCTGGCCCCCCTGGGCGAGGGCTTTTGGCAGCGCATGACAGAGGCGCTCATGGAGCCGGAGGAGAAGACCCCGGCCCGGCGCATCCTCATGGCCGCGCACCTGTTCGCCAGCTATTCGGAGTTCCGCGTGCTGAAGCCGCTGAACCCCCAGGACGAGGAGATGCCGGAGATCGAGGAGAGCTTCCTCACCCGCCTGGGCGCCATGTTCGACATCCCCGGCGTGCGGGAGCTTATGGCCGACGCCAACGAGTTCAGCCGTTTCGCGGCCAAGGCCGGGCAGTTGCGCTACCAGAAGCGCTGGTCCCAAACCCCGCGCGTGCCGGAAACCACCGTGCTGGGCCACATGTTCCTGGTGGCCACCTATTCCTGGTTCTTCAGCGTGGAGGCCGGGGCCTGCCGCGCGCGCAGGCAGAACAACTTCTTCTGCGGCCTGCTGCACGACCTGCCCGAGCTGCTCACCCGCGACATCATCTCTCCGGTCAAGTCCTCGGACGCCTCCATCGGCGAGCTCATCAAGCAGTATGAGAACCAGGAGCTGGAGCGCCGCCTGCTGGCCCCCCTGCGCGGGGGCGGCTGCCAGGACCTGGCGGACCGGTTGACCTACCTGCTGGGCCTGGAGGTCGGCTCGGAGTTCATCGCCATTGTGCGCGAGAGCGGGGCCGAGGGCATGGAGGTGCGCCACGTGACGGAGAGCGACCTGCGCGGCCCGGCCAACCGCGACGAGCTGGACCCCAAGGACGGCCCGCTGCTCAAGATGTGCGACAACCTGGCCGCCTTCATCGAGGCCGACACGGCCCTGCGCAATGGCATCAACAACGAGCAGCTGCACCAGGCCCGCTGGCGCATCCGCCAGATGTACGACGGTCGCCCGGAGGTCATGGGCATCCAGGTGGGCGCGCTCCTGGCGGATTTCGACTGATCCATGCGTCCTGAGCCCGCTGCCGCAACCCCGCCCCTGGCCCCCGGCCTGTACGTGGTGGCCACGCCCATCGGCAACGATGCCGACCTCTCGCCGCGCGCCCACGACGTGCTTTCCCGCGCCGATGTGGTGCTGGCGGAGGACACCCGCCGCGCCGGGCTGCTGTTCCAGCGCCTGGGCATCGAGCGCGCGGTGGGTGAGGGCGGGCGCAAGGGCTTCATGAGCCTGCACGAGCACAACGAGGCCGGGCGCATCCCCCAGGTGATGGAGATGCTGGCCCAGGGCCGCAGCGTGGCCCTCATTTCCGATGCCGGAACCCCGGTGCTGGCCGATCCCGGCTACCGGCTGGTGCGCGCTTGCCGCCTGTCCGGGCTCACGGTTGCGCCGGTTCCCGGCCCCTCGGCCCCCGCGGCGGCGCTCTCCGCCTGCGGCCTGCCCCCCGCGCCGTACACGTTTTTCGGCTTTCTGCCCCGGCAAAAGGGTGATCTGAAGCGTCTGCTGGCCCGGCACGCGGCCACCAAGGCCACGCTGGTGTTCTTTGAGCGCAAGGACCGCCTGGCCGCCACCCTGGCCCTGGCTGCGCAGGCCCTGGGCGACCGGGAATTCGCCATCTGCCGGGAATTGACCAAGCACTACGAGGAGTTTATCCTTGGTCGCCTGGGAGCGCTGGGCGCCGTGCCGCTCGACCTGTTGGGCGAGGTGACGGTGGTCATCGGCCCGGAGGTTCTTGGCGGTATCCCAGCTGAAGGAGCCTCGGATGATGGGGAGAACGACGGCCCCGACGCCCTGAATGTGGACGCCGTGCTGGCCGAGGAGAAGACCCGCGGCGGCAAGCCCCGCGAGGTGGCCCGCCGCGTGGCGGAACGTGTGCCCGGTCTCAGCGTGAAGGAAGCCTATGAACTGCTCAAGCGCCCGTAACCACCTGGGCAGGGCCCTGGCCCTGGCCCTGGAGGCGCGCCCCCTGGACGAGGACGCCCGGGCGGACGTGCTGGGCACGCTGGCCTGCCCCGGCTCGGAGCACTTTGCCCAGCTGCTGGAGGGCGCCCGCGCGGTGCGCCGCAAGTTTTTCCGCAACGAGCTGCACCTCTGCGCCATCGCCAACGCCAAGAGCGGCGGCTGCACCGAGGACTGCGCCTTTTGCGCCCAGTCCGCCCGGCACAAGACCGCCAGCCCGCGCCACGGCTTCCTCGACCCGAAGAAGATCGCCGCCGACGCCGCGCAGATGAAGGCGCGCGGGGCCTCGCGCTTTGGCATTGTGGCCAGCGGCCTGGAGCTGGACCGGGGCGACTTCGATCTGCTGCTCAAGGCCGTGGAGCTGGTGGCGGCCACGGGCCTCAAGGCGGATGTCTCCGTGGGGCTGCTGACGCCGGAGCGGCTGTCGCAGCTGGTGGACGCCGGGCTTTCCGGGGTGCACCATAACCTGGAGGTGGCGGAGAGCTTTTTCCCGCAGGTGTGCACCACCCACAGCTACGCGGAGGACGTGGAGGCCGTGCGCCTTGCCGTGGCCGCGGGCCTGTTCGTCTGCTCCGGCGGCATTTTTGGCCTGGGCGAAAGCTGGGAGCAGCGCGCCGAGCTGGCCGACACCCTGCGCGGCCTGGGCGTATCCAACGTGCCCATCAACTTTCTCGTGCCCATTCCCGGCACGCGCATGGAGGGCCGCCCGGTGCTCGGCCAGGACGAGGCCCTGGGCATCCTGGCCCTGTTCCGCATCCTTATGCCCCGGGCCAACCTGCGGGTGTGCGGCGGGCGCGGCGCGGTGTTCGGCGTTCCCGGCGGGCAGGGCCAGCGCGGGCTGTTCAGCTCCGCCGCCAGCGGGCTGATGATCGGCGACTACCTGACCGTGGCCGGAACCCCGGCCCAGGCCGATCTGGAGCTGGCGCGGGAGCTTGGGCTGGCCGTTGTTCCCGCTGCCGGGGGCGCTGCCGCCGGGGCCCAGGGGACAGGAGGGTAGGCCATGGCGGAGGCCTCGATGGGGACCAGGGCGGAGGCCTTCATGAGCGAACGCGGCAAGGCGTTCCTCAAGTGCTTTCTGCGCACCTATCTCATCGGCGCGTCCATGAACCCGCGCGGGCTCATGAGCGTGGGCCTGCTGTACTCCATGCAGCCCGGGCTTTGGGCCATCCACACCGATCCCAAGGCCCGCGAGCAGTCGCTGAAGCGCTACGCCAGGCACTTCAGCTCCCACCCGTTCTGGGTGCCGTGCCTGGTGGGCATCTTTCTCGCCACGGAGGCGGACATAGCCCAGCGCAGGCTGCCGCCGGACGCCCTGGAAAAGGTCAAGACCACCACGAGCTACACCCTCTCGGCCATTGGCGATTCCGTGTTCGCGGGCAGCCTGCTCATCTTTTGGGCGCTGCTCACCAGCTGCCTGCTGCTGGCCGGGCACCGGGGGCTGCCCCTCGGGATGGGGGTGTTGTTTTTTCTTGGATTGCAAATCTTTCGCGTGTACACTTTTCTTGGTGGTCTCCGCAGAGGCTTCAGCTTTCTGGGGGCCCTCAAGCGTTGGGATCTCATCAATTGGGGTCGGCGCATCAAGTTCATGAACGCCGCGCTCCTGCTCTGGCTTTGGGCCATGCTGTTCCCCAAGGGTGATGCGGCGGTCTGGTTCTGGGGCATGGGAGCGCTTGGCCTGGCCGGAGCGCTCACCATCCGGCCCCTGCTGCCGCGCTGGGTTGTTGCCGGGATAGTTTTTGCGACGCTCTTGGCCGTTCCCTGGCTGATGAGCCGAGCCACGGGCGGCGTGCCTCTTGGCATGCCGTAATGTGATGACCCTAGGGAGGGCGGTCGGGACGTCATGTCTGAACAGACGAGCATAGCTGAAGCCGGGGCGTGCGCCGGGGAGGATTGCGTGTTGCAGGTGCTGGTGACCAACCAGCTTGGCCTGCATGCGCGTCCCGCCAGCCAGATTGCCCGCGAGGCCCAGGCCTTCGCCGCCAGCATTTCCATTGTGGCCCAGGATCAAACGGCGGATGCCAAGAGCATCCTTGACCTGTTGACCCTGGCCGCCAGCCAGGGAAGCACCCTGGAAATCCGCGCCAGCGGGGCCGATGCGGCCCAGGCTGTGCGCCGCATTTCGGAGTTGTTCGCCGCCAGATTCGGGGAGAAATAGTGGCCAGAGCCATCGTTCGCGGCATATCGGTCTCCACCGGGTTCGCCATCGGCAAGGCCGTTTTTGTGAACCGGAGGCACCGTTCCGAGGTTCCCCGCCAATCCATCCAGCCCGCGATGGTGGACGCGGAGGAGGCTCGGCTGCGCTTGGCCTTCGCCTCCGTGCAGGGCGACCTGGCCACCGCGCGCGACCGCATTCCGCCCGAGCTGAAGGAACACCAGCACATCCTCGACTCGCACCTGATGATTTTGAAGGACCCCAAGCTTGCCGGGGCCGCCGTCAAGTTCATCCGCGAGCTGCTGGTGAACGCCGAGTGGGCCCTGGAAAAGGCCGTGGCCGAGCTGGAGAAGGCCTTCGGCGCGCTGGACGACCTGTACATACGCGAGCGCCTGCAGGACGTGCGCGTGATGAGCGACCGCGTGCTGACGCGCCTGCTGGGCGTGGCGCAGGACCCGCTGGCCTTCGAGGGCCGGGTCATCATCATGGCCCACGACCTGACCCCGGCGGACACCGTGACCCTGGAAGTGGCCAAGATCATGGGCTTCGCCACGGCCCAGGGCGGCAAAACCTCGCACACGGGCATCATGGCCCGCACCCTGGGCATCCCGGCCCTGGTGGGCTCCGCGGAGCTGGAAGACCTGGTCAACGACGGCGACCTCGTCATCCTGGATGGCGTGGGCGGCCGCATTCTTGTGGACCCGGACGAGGACGAGCTCACCGAGTTCAACGAGCTGGCCGCGCAGTTCGAGGACTACCAGCGGCGCATCTACCGCGGCTGCCAGCTCCCGGCGGAGACCATCGACGGCTACCGCGTGCAGGTGCTGGCCAACATCGAGCTTTTGGAAGAGGTGGCGGCGGTGCTGGACAACGGCGGCGAGGGCATTGGCCTGTACCGCACGGAATACAGCTACCTGAACCGCACCGACTTGCCCGGCGAAGACGAGCTGGCCGAGAAGTACTCCGACCTGGCCGCTATAATGAGCCCGCGCAAGGTCATCTTCCGCACCCTGGACCTGGGCGCGGACAAGTTCATTTCCAGCTTTGGCCACCTGGAAGAGGCCAACCCGGCCATGGGCCTGCGCGCCATCCGCTTTTGCATGAAGCACCCGGAGCTGTTCAAGACCCAGCTCAAGGCCATTGCCCGGGCCAGCGCCTACGGCAACGTGAGCATCATGTTCCCCATGATTTCCGGCCTGCGCGAGGTGCGCCGGGCCAAGGCCAAACTGCGGGAGGCCCAGGACGAGTTGCGCGCCGAGGGCAAACGCTTCAACCCGGACATGCCCGTGGGCATCATGATCGAGCTGCCCGCGGCGGTGATGATAGCCAACCTGCTGGCCGAGGAAGTGGACTTCTTCAGCATCGGCACCAACGACCTGATCCAGTACAGCGTGGGCATCGACCGCACCAACCCCCACGTGAGCTACCTGTACCAGCCGCTGCACCCGGCCATCCTGCGCAGCATCAAGCACGTGGTCGACGCCGCGCACCAGGCCGGCATCGAGGCCAGCCTCTGCGGCGAGGTGGCCAGCGACCCCTTCTGCGTTCCCATCCTCATGGGCATGCAGGTGGACTGCATTTCTCTTTCGCCACAGGCCATTCCGGGCATCAAGCGCATCATCCGCCAGGCCCGCATGGGCGAGTGCAAGGCCCTGCTGCGCGAGGTGCTGGCCTGCCGCACCGTGGGCAAAATCAACCGCCTGGTGCGCGATACGATCTTCAACAAGTACCCTGAAGAACTTACGTTCTTTGCTTCCCTCCTGGATAACGACGACCTCGGCGGCTAATCATGTCTCAGCAAAATAATCGCCACGCGGGCGAAAAGCTCATCGGCACCAACAAGCAGGCCCGGCGCCTCTATGAATTCCTGGAGGTGCTGGAGGCCGGCGTGGTGCTCATGGGCTCGGAGCTCAAGAGCCTGCGCGAAGGCCGCGTGAGCTTCATGGACGGCTACGTGCGCTTCACCAAGGACGAGGCCTGGCTGACGGGGGTGCACATTGCGCCCTACGCCAACGCGGGCATGGACCCCCACGACCCCGTGCGCGAGCGCAAGCTGCTGCTGCACGCCCGCGAGATAGCCCATTTGCAGGCCATGGCCGCGCAGAAGGGCCTCACGGTCATCCCCGTGCGCCTGTACTTCAAAAACGGCCGCGTGAAGCTGGAAATCGCCCTGGGCAAGGGCAAGAACGTCCACGACCGCCGCGACGACCTCAAGGCCCGCGACATGGCCCGCGACACCGCGCGGCAGTTGGCGGACATCAGGAAATAAAATCTATGGACATCTCGCAAGAGAATCAGTTCCTTGTGGATTGCCTAACTGGTGCGCACGCAAAATTGCGCAAAGTATTTTCGGGCGTGCGCCTAGATAATCGCCCAATGCCAGAGTATTTATTTCTTACGACCTTTGTGTCAATTCACTCCAATATTTCTGCCTGGATAATGCTGTATAAGCTTGGCTTATTTGTTCAGGCTCAGGTGATCCTTCGGACGATCCTTGAGTCTTATGCTGATTTGCTAAATATTAAACAGACAGACGCTTACGCTGACAGGCTACAGTTTACCGTTGCCAAGAAGCAGCTACAAGGGTTGACAAACTTGGTGGAACCAGATGGAAGTAATACGTCAAAGCTTAGTGCTAAGATTGACCATTACAGGCGCGTCGTTGATAAACACAAAGTAAAAGAGACAAAAGTTTTAAGTATTAAAGAGAAGTTTGAAATTTCAAACTTGTCGCACTATTACATTTCAGTATACTTCCACTGGTCATCTTTCGTTCATAACGATTGTACAGGAACACTGTTTGATTGTTTTGAAACTAGTTGTCCGGTAACCAGTATCCATTATTACAGAGATATTGATCACAATATGAACTTTGCCCAGATGATCATTGTCACTGAAATATTAGAAAAATCAGCTAACGCAATGGTCGACCGTATTGGGGACCACGACGCTGCTCCATACGCTATGTTTTGTGCTGACTGTGCAGCCATAAATTCACATCTTGCAGCTGTTGCCCCTACACTCCGTCGGGGTGACTCTAAGTAAAGGGATTGTCGTCTTTCTCGCGGAGATATCGTGCTCGAAACTTCTCTCAGCCCCGCGCACCTGCGTTTCCTCGAAGGCCTGTTCCCCGGCGAGGGGCTTGTGACCGCGCCGGAGGCCATGGCCGTGTACGGCGCGGATTCCAGCCGCCGCGCGGCCATGCCCTGGGCTGTGGTGCGGCCAAGGGCCGAGGAGCAGATTGTGGAGCTGCTGCGCTGGGCCCAGGCCGAGGGCGTGCCCCTGGTGCCGCGCTCCCGTGGCACGGGCATGAGCGGCGGGGCGGTTCCGGCTTACGGCGGCGTGGTGGTTTCCACCCTGTGGCTGAACCGCATCCTGGACATCGACGCCGAGGATTTTGTGGCCGAGGTGGAGCCGGGTGTCGTCACCGCCGAGTTCCAGGCCGAGGTGCAGCGGCGCGGGCTGTTTTACCCGCCAGACCCCGCCAGCCTGAAGATTTCCACCCTGGGCGGCAACGTGGCCACCTGCGCGGGCGGCATGCGCGCCGTAAAATACGGCGTAACGCGCGACTATGTGCTGGGCGTGCGCGCCGTGCTGCCGGGGGGCCGGGTGCTGAGCGCCGGGGGCCGCACCCAGAAGAACGTCGTCGGCCTGGACCTGACGCGGCTGTTCGTGGGCTCCTGCGGAACCCTCGGCATCCTCACCGGGCTGACGCTGAAGCT